>JBIIRN010000055.1:0-9938 GCA_044341525.1 Sediminibacterium sp.
AACCGGGAAAATTCCCTGATGAACTCCCTTATACCGGGGTAGTGGTCTTTTCCGGCTCAAGATATAGGCAACATAATAAAAGGCACCAATCGGGTACTCAAACATTGAAAGCAAATTAAACTTCAGTTTCATCCAGGCATTGTCTTCCTCCGTAGCCATATTTTTTCGTCTTACCTCTCTGACATGGCTCTTAAAAATATTTCTGTTCATGCTAGAGAGATCCTGGGGTCTATTTTTTACTAATCGCTTCATTTGAGTGATTTTAATTCCAATTTAAATATTTTTTTAATTGCTAATATTATCCGGTTTGATTTTATTTGATGACTTGGCATAGTTTCGCATTATGTTACGACCGATTCTTTCATTATTTTGCTCTCTGCCCTTGGCATTATTTTCTCAGAACAATGTCTTGGATTCTGTTGTGGTCAGTGCCACCTATCTTCCCCAGAAAAACATCACCACCGGCAGAAATATTATTACGCTCAATAGTGCCGATTTGAAGAAAATTCCAGCGAATAGCCTGGATGAATGGCTTCGTTATGCTCCGGGAATTGAAGTACAACAGCGTGGACCCGCGGGTTCTCAATCAGATATCTTGATCCGGGGAGGGACCTTCCAGCAAGTATTGGTGGTCATAGATGGTATTCGTCTGAATGATCCGCTAACCGGACATTTCAGTACTTATATTCCCCTTCACCCGGAAGAAATTGCCCGAATCGAGATCATCAAAGGGGCAGCAGCTGCTGTCTATGGGGCCGATGCCGTCGGGGGGGTAGTCAATATCATCACCAAATCTGCTCAGCTCCCTGTCGATACACTGCCCGATCATTTAGTTTTTTCTTATCGAAGGGGTTCCTATAATTTTTCAAATTGGCAGGGCTACTGGACTACCCGAATGCTGAAAGGAAAGTTTACATTTTCAACGCTTCGCAATAAAGCTACCGGCGAGCAATTACGGGGCACGACCGGGTTTTTTGAAAACCGAACCACCACTGTATCTTATGTTCGTTCACTTAATCAATACTGGTCATTGCAGGTAAGATTCGCCAGTGATAATCGCTTTTTCAATGCACAGAATTTTTACACTCCCTTTTTATCAGATACCGCCAATGAAAGAGTAACTACTGACTGGATAAGTGCAGCCCTGGTAAAAGATAAAAACGGGAAAAAATTTCAGCTGGAGGGAGCCTATAAAAAATTAGATGACCGGTTTCAATTCAATCCCTCCGGATTGACCAATCTGAATACAACTCGTCTAACCGTTTTACAGGCACGATGGATGCGCTCTTTAGATAATCAGCGAAGCATAGTTTACGGCACACAATTTTTTCATAAAAAAATTAATTCTAATGACAGAGGTAATCATGCCCTGTCGCATGCCGGATTGTTTTTCATTCATAATCACCGACTATTAGATCGTCTCTTCCTGAATGAAAGTATCCGAATTGATTGGGATGAAAATTATGGTTGGCAGCTGATACCCCAATTCAATGCTTCCTTTACCGGGAAACAATTAACCTGGCGTTCCTCTATCAGTAAGGGTATCCGGGATGCTGATTTTACCGAGCGATTCAATAATTATAACAAAACCAGGGTAACAGCAGGAAATATAGGCAATCCCAACCTCCAACCTGAAAAATCTTGGAATTTTGAAACCGGAATAGATTATCGGCCTCTCCAACAAATGACGCTCAGTTTGACGGCTTTTTATCGGGATCAGTCCAACCTGATTGACTGGACACCGACTCCCTACTCCCAAATGCCTCGTCCGGATAATCTGGTATCAACGGGTAATTACGCATTGGCAACTAATTTGTTTGCAGTGCAAACAAAAGGCGTGGAACTTGATTTCCGATATAGATGGGGATTGGGCGATCAAAAGCAGATCCTCTTTATGAGTGGGATAGTATGGATGCAATCAGTATCCGGACAATCAACCCCCTCCTTTTATTTGTCTTCCCATGCCCGCTTTTTGTGGAATGGACAGATCATTACCCAATGGAAAAACTTCTCACTAGCCATCGCTGCTTTATATAAAGAGAGAAAAACACAACTCGCCCCTGCAATACAGGCAAGTATAACCCCCAACTATTTTTTGTTAAACACCCGGCTCAGCTACCAGACACCATTGAAATTGCTGAGTATTCAAATCGAATGTACCAACCTCACCAATACCAGCTACAGTGACTTGCTGGGATCCCGAATGCCGGGCCGCTGGCTGAATGCAGGATGTACCCTCCATTTATAGAATAGCTCAATTGAAGGATATAAAAAACCCGGTAAAAACCGGGTGGAAGTGATCCCGCTGGGACTCGAACCCAGGACCCATACATTAAAAGTGTATTGCTCTACCAACTGAGCTACGGAATCGACCGAAAACAAGTTTTTTAACTTGTTAGGGAGTGCAAAAGTAAGAATATTCAAAGATTCACCAAATATTTATGTTTTAAAATAATCCACTTACTCACATTCCCATGTCAATAGCCCGCATAAAGGGATTATTTTTGTTCAAATATGTCAGGTATGAGTCATTTCAAACAACAGGTAGTTGTCATCACAGGCGGATCAGATGGTATTGGAAAAGCATTGGTACAGATTTTCCTGCAGGAAGGTGCCAGGGTTGCTACCTGTGGAAGGCAAACAGAGAAACTCAGAGAGTTGCAACAGGAATTTTCCGGCCTTCCTTTACATGTCTTCCAGGCAGATGTCAGCGTGGAAGCAGATTGTGCAGCCTTTATTCAAAGCACGATAGATACCTTTGGCACCATTCATATCCTAATTAACAACGCAGGAATTTCTATGCGATCCCTGTTTCAGGATGCCCTTCCATCCACCCTGAAAAAGGTGATGGATATTAATTATATGGGGGTAGTCAATTGTACCCACTATGCTCTTCCCTATATCCTTCAAAACAAAGGTTCAATCGTTGGTATTTCCTCCATCGCCGGATTTCGGGGACTCCCCGGAAGAACCGGTTACTCCGCTTCTAAATTTGCCCTGAATGGCTGGCTGGAAGCACTCCGTACAGAATTACTCGACTCCGGTGTTCATGTACTCACCGCCTGCCCTGGCTTCACTACCTCTAACATCAGAATGGCCGCACTCGACAGCAGGGGAGAAGCCAGGGGAGAAACTTCGATGGATGAAGGCGCTATGATGAGTGCAGCAACCTGCGCCCGCCATATCCTAAATGCCATCCGCCGTCGAAAACGTACCCTCGTGCTTACTTTTAACGGAAAACGTACAGTTTTTCTCAATAAATGGTTCCCGGCTCTGACTGACCGGCTGGTGAGAAATTTTTTCTATAAAAAGGGACAATTAGTGAAATAAGCCCCCCTTCGCTGCGTTAACATCAACATGGCCATCGTCACTTTATCATCCGATATCGGTCTGCGCGATTTCGCCGTGGGTGCAATCAAAGGACAATTATTATCGGCCATACCCGGACTTACCGTTGCAGATATCTCTCATTATCTTTCCCAAACCAACTTTCCCCAAACAGCTTATATCTGTCAATCTGCTATCGTTCATTATCCTGCCGAAACGATTCACCTGATTTTGGTAAATTGTTTTGAAACCCCGGTTAAGTTCTTTCTGCTGGCTCGTTACCGAGAGCAATGGCTGATTTGTCCGGATAATGGAATTTTAACGATGATCACCCGGAGTAAGCCGGATACTTTACTTGAATTGGATTGTAATGGTGCATCTACTTTATTAGATATCACCTCCCGCATTATTACTTATCTGCCCCCACTTTTCAGCCAGTCGCAAAGATTGCCCGGAAAACCTGCCAATAAAATCATAGAAAAATATCCCATCCGGCCGACGTTGGGTCCGGACTGGATGGATGGTCAAATCCTGTTCATCGACCAGTTTGAAAACGTAGTCATCAATATCACCCGGGAAGAATTCGAAGAACACAGAAAGGGCAGAACTTTTCGATTTGCCTTTAATAGGGGAGAGATCATCGAAGATTTAAGTAATAATTATTCCTCAGTACCGGGTACCTCCAAACTCGCCTGGTTCAATTCTGCCGGCTACCTCGAAATAGCCGTTCGACATGGAAATATTGCCGGATTATTCGGATTAAAAGGATATACCGATACCGCTTCAAATTCTGCAGGATCACAAGATAGCCGCATGCTCTATCAGACCGTTCGGGTTTTCTTTGATTAGAGTCTCATCAAATCCACAGGGAGTCCGATTTTTTGATTTGCTCCCTCCGATGTACCTTTGCCCCCGCTATTCATTGAAAGCATTAAATACCCTGTTTATGGCATATGATGTGATTGTTTTAGGTAGTGGACCCGGTGGTTATCCGGCTGCTATTCGCGCTTCCCAATTAGGTCTTAAAGTGGCTATTGTTGAAAAAGAAAGCCTGGGTGGTGTATGCCTGAACTGGGGCTGTATTCCTACCAAAGCCTTACTAAAAAGTGCCCAGGTATACGAATACATGAAACATGCTGCTAATTATGGTTTGCAGGCACAGGGTGTTGCTCATGATTTTGGCGCTGTGATTAAACGTAGCCGCGGCGTAGCTGATAAAATGAGCAAGGGCGTTCAGTTCCTCCTGAAGAAAAACAAAATCGATGTGATCATGGGTTATGGTCGCATCCAGTCCAAAGGAAAAATTAGCGTTACCGGCGCTGACGGAAAACAACAGGTCGTTGAAGCCAAATACATCATCATTGCTACCGGTGGTCGCTCCCGTGAATTACCCAGTCTGAAGCAGGATGGAACCAAAGTGGTTGGTTATCGGGAAGCCATGTCCCTGCCCTCTCAACCGGGAAGCATGATCATCGTCGGCAGCGGTGCCATCGGCATCGAATTTGCCCATTTCTATCACTCAATGGGCACAAAAGTTACTGTAGTAGAATTCCTTCCCCGAATTGTTCCGGTAGAAGATGAAGATATTTCTAAAGAACTGGAGAAGCAATACAAGAAACAAGGAATTGAAATAATGACCCAGTCCACAGTTGAATCGGTGGATACTTCAGGTGCCGGAGTAAAAGCCAAAGTAAAGAAGGCAGATGGATCTGTCGTTACCCTGGAAGCAGACATTGTTTTGAGTGCAGTAGGAGTTGTAGCCAATATTGAGAACATCGGACTCGAAGAAAATGGTATCAAAACAGAAAAGGGTAAAATCATGGTAGACCCCTATCAGCAAACAGGCATGGCCGGAATCTATGCCATCGGTGATTGTACCCCCGGTCAGGCATTGGCGCACGTAGCTGCCAAGGAGGGTATCAACGCCGCTGAACATATTGCCTATCTCGAGAAAAAACACCACCATCTTCCTCAACCCCTCGATTACAATAATATCCCAGGATGTACTTATTGTACCCCTGAAATCGCCAGTGTTGGATATACTGAAAAGGCCGCAAAGGAAGCCGGCTATGATATTAAAGTGGGTAAATTTCCCTTCATGGCAAGTGGTAAAGCCAGTGCGGCAGGTTCAACTGAGGGATTTGTAAAAGTTATCTATGATGCCCGCTATGGTGAATTACTTGGCTGCCACATGATCGGTATGAACGTAACTGAAATGATCGCCGAAGCTGTAGTGGCCAGAAAACTGGAGACTACTGCCACTGAGATTCTCAATGCCGTTCACCCACACCCCACTATGAGTGAGGCCTTCAAAGAAGCTACCGCAGCTGCTTACGGTGAAGCCATCGATATTTGATTGAAAAATGCTCATGGGTAAACTCCTCCCGCAGCTGAATTATCGGCTGCCTCACTTACCTTTGCCGCCGTTATGAAATACGCCAAAGAAATCAACCGGCGGAAAACTTTTGCCATCATCTCCCACCCGGATGCCGGTAAAACTACCCTTACGGAAAAATTATTGCTGTTCGGTGGTGCCATTCAGGTAGCCGGTGCCGTAAAAAGCAATAAGATTAAAAAGCATGCCACCAGTGACTTCATGGAGATTGAAAGACAGCGGGGTATCTCTGTGGCTACATCCGTAATGACTTTTGAATATGGTGAATTTTTAATCAACCTACTCGATACACCCGGGCACAAAGACTTTGCCGAAGATACCTACCGTACCCTTACCGCAGTTGATAGTGTAATCATGGTGGTGGATAGCGTAAACGGGGTGGAAGAACAAACCCGTCGGCTCATGGAAGTCTGCCGCATGAGAGACACACCCGTGATCGTTTTTATCAATAAGATGGACCGCGACGGAAAGAATCGCTTTGACTTGCTGGAGGAAATAGAAAAAGAACTGAAGATATCTCTTCACCCCATGACCTGGCCTATCAACAGCGGAAAAGATTTTAAGGGAGTTTACAACCTCGATAATCATAGTCTCCGACTGTTTACGGCAAATACCGGATCAGAAGATGAAGCTGCCATTTCAATAGAAAAAATATCCGATCAGTTATTAGAGGAAAAAGTCGGTGATCGTGATGCTGCTATTCTCAGGGAAGACGTTGAACTCATCGAAGGTGTTTATGGGGAATTGAACCTGAGCGATTACCTGAATGGAAAAGTCGCACCCGTCTTCTTCGGAAGTGCAGTCAATAATTTCGGAGTGAAAGAATTGCTGGATACCTTCACCCGCATAGCCCCTTCCCCCCGAAGCAGAGAAACATCTACGCGCTTGCTGGATGTTTCAGAAGATCGGTTCAGCGGTTTCATTTTTAAAATACATGCCAACCTCGATCCCAAACACCGCGACCGCATTGCTTTTATGCGCATTTGCAGTGGTCGCTTTGAGCGGAACAAATACTATCACCATGTTCGGCTCGATAAAGATGTACGCTTCAGCAATCCCTATAGCTTCCTGGCCAGAAGCAAAGATGTCATCGAAGATGCCTATGCCGGCGATGTAGTGGGTCTATTTGATACCGGTAATTTTAAAATTGGAGATACCCTGACAGAAGGTGAAAATTATTATTTTACCGGCATTCCTTCCTTCTCCCCTGAAATATTCAAAGAGTTGGTCAACAAGGACCCCATGAAGACCAAGCAACTGGAGAAAGGAGTTAGACAGTTGACCGATGAAGGAGTTGCTCAATTGTTTACTCAGTTTGGTGGTAATAAAAAAATCATTGGCTGCGTGGGTGAACTTCAATTTGAAGTGATTCAATACCGCCTGCTGCAGGAATATGGAGCCGCCTGTGAATTCAGAACACTTCCCTTTTACAAAGCCTGCTGGCTCACTTCCGAAGAACCGGTTAAATTGGAAGAATTTCTGCGGTTTAAGCAACAGAATGCCGCTGAAGATAAAGACGGACACCCTGTCTATCTGGCACAAAGTGAATGGTTCCTGAATACAGAGATCAACAATAACCCTGCTATCCATTTCCATTTCACCAGTGAAATACACAAGTAATCCATCGGGAACGCTTCTTCCCTTTGCTTTCTTCTTACTACCTTTGTGCCGCTCATGAAATCAGGTAAACTCACAAAAGATAAGGTCAATATCATCACCCTGGGTTGCAGTAAAAACCTGGTAGATAGTGAAGTGCTCAGTGGTCAGTTACTGGCTAATGAGATTTCAGTTGTTCATGAAAACAAACGGCTAGACCACAACATCGCAGTAATTAATACCTGTGGTTTCATTGACAAGGCAAAAGAAGAGAGCATCAATACCATCCTCGATCAGCTGGAACTGAAAAGACGCGGTAAACTCGAAAAAGTATATGTCACCGGTTGTCTTAGCGAACGCTATCGCAATGACCTGGAAAAGGAAATGCCGGAAGTTGATGCCTGGTTTGGCACCATGGAATTACCCCTTTTGCTAAAACAACTCAATGCTGACTATAAAAAAGAACTGGTAGGGGAGCGTCTGCTCAGCACGCCTTCCCACTATGCTTACCTGAAGATCAGTGAGGGGTGCAACCGTACCTGTACTTTCTGTGCCATACCCCTGATGCGGGGCCAGCATGTGAGTCAACCCATCGAAACCCTTGTATTGGAAGCTGAAAAATTAGTCAGCCGTGGGGTCAAAGAAATCATGCTCATCGCACAGGAATTGACTTATTACGGACTGGATATCTATAAGCGAAGGGCACTGCCGGAACTGCTCGATCGTTTGTCAGAAGTGAAGGGACTGGAATGGATTCGCCTGCATTATGCCTATCCCAGTAAATTTCCACTCGAAGTGCTGGATGTTATGCGCGAAAGAAAAAATATCTGTAACTACTTAGATATGCCCTTGCAGCATGCCAGCAATGCCATGCTAAAAGCAATGAAGCGGAATATTACCCGCGAAGAAATGGATGAACTCATCACTGCCATTCGGGAGAAACTGCCCGGCATCTGCTTGCGTACCACCCTCATTGCCGGCTTCCCGGGTGAAACCGAAGAGGATGTTGATGAACTGATAGCTTTCCTGGAAAAACACCGTTTCGACCGGGTGGGGATCTTTCATTACAGTCATGAAGAAAATACCGGTGCTTACGACCTGATAGATGATGTGCCCGCAGAAGTAAAAGCTGCTCGTGCCCAGCGCATCATGGAAGTACAGCAGGAAATCAGCTATGCAAAAAATCAGGAAAGAGTCGGTCAAATTATTCCTGTACTCATCGATAAAAAAGAAGCCGGCCGCTATATCGGTCGAACTGAATTCGATAGCGTAGAAGTTGACAATGAGGTCATCATCCAATCTGATAAAAAATTACCCATCGGAGAATTCGTTCAGGTAAAAATTACCCGTGCATTTGATTATGACCTGGAAGCAGAGGTGATCGCATAATTTTTATTATCTTTTCAATCAATTTAATTGCAACCTATGCCATTTGAATGGAAAGGTGTCATGCCTGCCATGACAACCCCTTTGACAACTGATGACCAAATTGACCTGAATTTATTTACCCAGCAAGTCAATAGACAGCTAACAGCCGGGGCATCCGGTATCATCATCGGAGGATCCCTGGGTGAGGCCAGCGTTCTTACGGTCCCCGAAAAAGAAAAACTGGTACAGGCCGCTTTATCAACAGTGGATGGAAGGATTCCTGTTATACTAAATATTGCCGAAGGCAATACTTCTGCTGCCATCGAACAGATTCGACTTGCGGAGAAATGGGGTGTTAATGGATTCATGCTGCTACCTCCGATGAGATATCGTTCGGATGACGTTGAAACCGTTCATTATTTCTCTTCCCTGGCTAAGGCAACCGGATTGCCTGTTATGATCTACAATAATCCCGTAGATTATAAGATCAATGTCACACTCGAAATGTTCGAAGAATTGGCTGCCTGTTCGAATATCGGTGCCATCAAAGAATCCACACGTGATGTTACCAATGTTACCCGTCTGATCAATCGTTTTGGTGACCGCTTTTCCATTCTTTGCGGAGTGGATACCCTGGCCCTGGAAGAGTTGGTAACGGGTGCCAAAGGGTGGGTAGCCGGACTGGTATGTGCTTTTCCGGAGGAAACGATGGCTGTTTATGCACTGGTGAAAGCAGGTCGCATCCATGAAGCCCTTACCATCTATCGTTGGTTCATGCCTTTACTCGAACTCGATATTCATCCCAAGCTGGTGCAGTACATTAAACTGGCCGGACAAATCTCCGGTTATGGAACCGAATGGGTTAGAGCCCCCAGATTAATCTTGAAAGGCGAAGAGAGAGCAGTCATTAGTCGCCTGATTCAGGAAGCTATGGCATCCCGACCTGTATTACCTGAATATCTTTCACTTTTTTGATTGTAAATAAATGGAATCTACCGGAAACTTATCAGCTGCCATACACCTCGTCATGCAGCAGTCCGCCTACGCCTTTTCATCTTATCGACAGGTGAGTTCTGCCCAAAGGGCTGACTTCCTCCTTCGCATCGCCGATGAAATACTGGGATTAGGAGACGAACTCATTCATACCGCCGCAGCTGAAACCAACCTTACTCCGGTTCGGCTGACCAATGAAAGAGGGAGGACCCTCCTTCAACTAAAGCAGATGGCGGAAATGTTATTACAAAATAATTGG
>JBIIRN010000057.1:0-9828 GCA_044341525.1 Sediminibacterium sp.
TCCCCTTTTTAACCAAAGCAGCAACCTATTCATGATTCTTCACAGGGATTCCTCAAAAGTAACTAACAATTAGCATACCGAATGCTATCCCGAAAATCACATAATCAAATAAAGAAAAAATATGATTTCTGAAATCATATCAATAGTTGAGAGGCAGATCCGGTCAATTACCACAAATTCCGTGGGCACCAGTCCCCATACCGATTACCCAGCAAGAAACCAATCATAATCTCGTGGGTACCACGGCTGACTGTGTTCAGTGAAGATGTTTGCAGGTCGTAAGAATAACCTATGTTAATCGAGCGGTTGATGTTCATACCCGCCATAGCAGCAAAGCCATCCTGATAACGATAAGATGCGCCGAACCAAAGTAAATCCTGGTACTGCAACTTCGCATTCACGTCAAAACCTATTGGAAGCGGATTAATGTATCTTACCAATACCGATGGCAGTAAACTGAAATCATCGCCCAACTGCATGCGATAGCCGGCACTCATAAAAATATGCGGTACCAGTTTGCCGCGCTGCAGGTATACCGTATTATCTGAAAACGCTACCTGCTGCGGTACAATCTGCTGCACTGAAACTCCCACAAAATACTTCGCTGAATACAGCCATAATCCCGCACTGATATCGGGCTTGATGGTATTAATCAGCGTTGAATTCGCAACGGCAGGATCTAACACTGTTCCGCCAAAATTTAGTTTTGATGCATCGAGACTCAGGTTGGTGATACCCGCGGAGAAACCTGCAGATAAAGTAGTACGGTTGCTAATAGGCAGGTGGTAAGCATAACTACCGAAGGCCGCAAAGCGGTTGAGTGGACCGGTTCGGTCATTTAATACAGTGAAGCCAACTCCATGGTGGGGATCTGCAGCCGTATAATCGCTCCAATAGGCCTCACCACGGGGATTCGTTCCTCGAGCGGGAACGGTAGTAGCCGTAGCTCGGGCAAAATCTTTTTTCCGCAAGGGACCGTGCAAGGTCAGGTAGGTGGTAACAGGTGCATCCGGCAGACCCACCCATTGTGCCCGGTGACTGGCTTTTACATCCCAGTAGTTTTCTATTCCCGCGACTGCGGGATTAATAATAAAATTGTTGAGAACATATTGAGTATAGTAAGGTCGCTGCTGCGCAACGGAAATCAGACTGCATAACAGCCCCATAAATATACCTCCTAAGATGACTACTCTTCTCATATTAGCGGATGATGGTGACGGAACCTTTTATTATGTTTCTTCCGTTTTTGGGATTAATAATATAATAATAAGTTCCTACGGGTAAGTCCACCCCCTTGAACTTTCCATCCCAGGGCTGGCTATAACCGGTACTCAAATATACTGGTTGTCCGTATCTGTTAAAAATTTGAATGGTCGCATCGGGATAAAATTCCAGGGATTTGATAATCCAAAGATCGTTGATGCCATCACCGTTGGGTGAAAAAGCATTGGGAACAGAAGGTTCCTTCAACACTTTTACCTGCATATCATCCGTGGCAGAACAGCCTGCCTGTGAAGTAATCTGCAGGTTATAAAGAATATCGTTGGCAGGGGTGCACAAGGGATTGGCGGCTGTATCGCTGCTCAAAAAGGTGGCAGGTGTCCACAGATAACTTAAGTTATTGCCAAATACAAAATCCGGCTTGAGAGGGACAATGGCACCTTCCAGCACACGTAGCTCAGCGGGAAGCATCAATACAGGTAGTGGGTGAATGGTAATGGGAAGAGAGGCAGTATCACTGAAACATCCATCTGCATTTTTGATATATAATTTCACCAATACATTTCCGGAATCGGAATACGTTGCAGTCGGATTTCCTATGGTAGAGGTTTGTCCTTTTCCCAGATCCCAGAACCATTGTTGAACGGCACTGGATTTTCCATTGCTCTGATCAGTGAAAATAATATCATCTCCTGAGCAGACTGAGTTGGTACTGGCAGTGAAAGCTGCTACCGGCATTGGATACACCTGTATAATTTTGGTTACGCTGTCTGCACAATTATTTCCTCCTGAATAAGCTACCAGTCTTACGGAATAGCTGACCGGCGCATTACCGGTAACATCGGTGAAGGAACGTATATATTCCTGCTGAAAAGCAGGCGCGGTAATCTCCGTGCGCTTGCTGCGGTCGCGCGTTACATCCCAATAAATCTGTAATTGGGTTAAGGCACCGAAATTAACGGTAGATAAATCCTTCAGTGTTATAGGCAGGTTGCTGCAGAAGGGAATACTATTTAATAGATTAAAATCCGCTTTAGGTGTTGTTCCATTCACAGTGAAAGATCGGGTAACAGCCGCCACACAACCGGCAGCAGAAGTAACCTGCAACCTTACCTGATAATTTGCTTCTTTGTTGTACGTAACATTGGGCTGCGCAAGGGTACTGGTCAGCGGAACCGGTCCGGGACTAACAGCGGGCGTCGCAAAATTAAAATTCCAGAGATAAGTAAATCCGCTTGTTCCATCTGCAATCTTACTGGTGTCTTGGAAGATCGCGTTGGCATCGTTCAGACAAATGGCAGGTTGTATGAAACCCGGCTCAGGCAGGGGATGGATGCGCAAGGGGGTGGTCGGACTAAACACTTCACTGGTACATCCGTTGCTAAGCACAACCTGCAGGGTGGGTAATTTATCACCCCATGTAGAATAAGTAGTCTGAACTGATGCATTGGTGGTGCGGGAGAAAGCACCATTGCCATCATCCAAGTTCCAGATTCGGGTGGCGATGGTTCCATTGGGCGCTACCGATACATCGGAGAAACTAACTACCCCATTGATACAAGTGAGCGTTGGTACCACCCAGCCCGCCACCGGTTTATTATTAAGGGTGATGGTTTGAGTAAAAGGAATCGAGACACAACCGATATCGGAAATCACATCATGCGTGAGGGTAAAGGTTCCTGCATTGTTGTATTTAAAGGCAGTATAGCTGCTATCGGTTTTATCGAAGAGGGTCCCGGCCCCATTGTTCCAGCGCCAGCGGATAATCTTGCCCTGGGCAATAGATGATTGAGTGAATAACCTTACGGAATCATTGATACAACCGGTTGTAAGCCGGGTCGCCTGTGCCTCAGGTCTGCTAAATACGCGGATAGGAAAAAGCAATTGCTGGTTGGTACTGCCACATCCATCAGGTGTAGCTGAAGTGGTATATAAGCGCACTGTATCCTGCACCGAAGCTGTATTGGCCTGGTTGAACTGATAAGTAACACCCGGACTATAATAACGAATGGTTTGTCCGTTCACAATTACCACACTGTCTGCAGTGATTCCTGTATTTTGGTTAACCTGGGCGTTGGGACTGATTCTTGGTGCAAGGGTAAAATCCCACTGAATGGTAGTAGGTACATAATTCAAAGGAATGGAAAACTGGAAGGGTGTATTGGTACAGGTATACCCTGAATCAATTCGATTGAAGGGATTCTGTAAAGTAGGTTGCGGAACAAAATCCTGCACGTTGGCCCCACCATTGTATCCGTAAGATTCCACATCGCCATATCCATATACGATGGCGGTAAAATTACTGTCGGCCACGATGCGGTGAATAGGATTGATAGCGGAAGAACTGGTCAAGTCGGCCTGCAAATAAGCGTATTCAGAATTAGGAATGTTGATGAAAGTACCGGTAGGTGCAGTTCCATCAATTCTAACAGAGGAAGTGAATTTCTTTTTAATCACCAGATTGACGAAATGTAGCTGAACATTGGTATAGTAGGCATTATTGACCGGGTCCCTGGGTACAAATTCCCTGTGAGCAGAGAAAAAAGTAATATCCCGAAGGGTTTGCTCTACCGGATTCAAGATGACCATCTCCGGATCGGAGAAACAGTTTTGCCGGGTTTCTCCCAACCCAAAGCAACCGGTTTTACAGGTCTGTGAAGTGATGAATTGAGCCACAGAAATGGGTTGATCTGCTTCAATGATAATAGGGTTACCGGTTTGATAGAAATAAAAATTCCCCTGACTATTGTAATTGGAAGGTCCCAACGTAAAGGTGAGTCCATTATCTTGAACAGTCACCTGGGTATTGGCATTGCGGAGATAGATACGGTAAATATCATTGGGCCGGTTGATGAAGGGGGACGTGACAAAGGTCTTTCCCCAGGATTTGGTGGGAAATAGTTGCTGAAAAAGATTATCACCTCCCTGGGCGAGGGAGCATTCAAAAGAGCTCCAGGTAGAGCCCGAGAAAACGGCAATGGGTTTACACCCGGAAGAACCAGCCATGGGTGCTGAAGTAATTTTTGTTCCTGAGAGGTCCCCTAGGTTGACGGACTGAAACTGGTAGCAGTCCCCTACATTGGGAAGGTTTACCACAATCGGTTGGCCGGCAGGTTCACTCAATCTTCCATTGGCAGTTGGTACGATGGTAACCTGGGTATTGGGTTCTGTTGCCACCACATTGATCTGTGCCACCCCACCCACTGTTCCATTAGCAGTGGGAGAAGGTGCCTCACGGGAGGCAAAAGAGGGAGCTATGTATTCATTTCCCAGTCCCTGAACTGGAAGTACCAGGGTAGCACCGCTCCTCGCAGATTTAATGATATGTGCGTAGACCACGATGGGGTCATTGGCGGTTATTTTGATGGCCTTGAGGGTGGTGACCCCGTTGGACTGGTTTTGGTAAACAGCGGTGTTGGAAGCGAAATACTGGGGACCCGCGCCGGATGGTGTACCGCTACCGGTTTTATTCAGGAAAACCCGGGTTACCTTATTGGCTTGCACATCAAAATTGATAGGTGACCCATTGGCTAACTGAATGGTACCGGATGTGTTCACAGAAGCCGTAATATAGATTCCCATAACGGCATCGGTTCCATCTACGTGGGCAGGAAAGGTGAGCCAGAATAATTTTCCCTTGTTGGATGCCTCCTGAGCGATACTGTTTCCGGAAAGGAATATGAGCAGGCAGCACCCAACAAATAATCGGAGCAAACGCATTCCGGAAAAAAGTTTGACAATCAGATAATTAGATTCTAATGGACTTCACTTGATAAAATTACATCAACTGAGTGAACCACAGGTCTAAAAAGACCCTAAAAAGGACTTAAACGCAGTCTTTTAATAAAGTTTTAGCAGTGGGTCCGGTGCAAAACAAAAGGTCTAGTATGCTAAGTCCGGAAATAAACCCATTTCTATCCTCGAAGACCTGCCGGTAAACGGGTTGATTTTCGTCCGGCTCAACTAATTTTCCAATGGTAATCCTTCTCCGGTCATGGTAGTCCGGTCCCGGATCAAGTTCAAACCTCCGGGTTGTGCTTAAAGTAAGTTCCGGGAACACCCATTGCCGTATCTGCTCAAGCAATCTAAGGTTCAACTCTACCAGGTATTCGGGACGGGAACGTAGGATATCGTATATTGAATTACTGTAATATTCATAAAAAGGAGAACGCCGGTAGCAAGACTCCAAGGTGCGGATATGTTGCTCCGGCCAATTGTCTTTGTATGCAATTTTGACAGAAGACAAGGGAGCGTGTTGGTCCCTTCCACCCTGAATCGGAACGGTGAGAATTCGTCTTCCTCCGGCCCCCGCCACGCTCATTCTATTCATAAAAGCTCCCTTTTGCCAGTTTTCACATATATCTATTTTTACATGCGAATAAGTAATGAAACTTTTAATCCAATTAATACTTCCAATATATTGAATATCAGTTAATAATATTTTACTTGTCTGGTACAATTAGTATTTGTTGGATAATGAGTAAAAAGAGGAGAGTGAATGGATATTTTATATATTTTAATTATTCAATTAAATACTATATATTATTGTATTTCATGTATTTATTAAATATTTTCTTTGATAAACACTTTAGTTTGTAATTTTTAACCTTTTTTAGTGCTCAAAACTAAATAAATTAGTGGAAGAAATCAAGCAACCCATGCTACCCAGACTCCATCCGGTCATAAAACCAACTTCTCCAAATTCCAACACAACTCCTCCCCTCACTCTCCCGAAGGTCACCCTACTTTTATTTCTGTTTCTGTCAGCCTGTCGTGCGCCCAAGGAGTTAGTTTTGGTAAGGGTAGAAGATTGGAAAGCGAGTCAAATCGGCATCGCTACCAGTACCCTGAACGGAAACCTGGTCTGTAAGAACCCCAACTCTTACCGCATTACCCTTCAAGACCTCCAGGCCAAACTCTCTATCGACGGCAAATTCCTGGGAGACATTTCCATCGCCCGGCCCATCGAGATCCCCTCCTCTTCCGAGTTCAATCTACCCGTAATCCTCCAGGTTCAAATGAGCGCATTCTATGCTGCCGGTCCTTCCCTACTCCTGGGAAAAGAAGTAGAACTTTCGCTGGATGGAACCGCCACGGGCAAAAGATCAATTTTTACACGAAGTCTGCCGGTAAAATACACCGGCAAACACCGCATGTCTGATTTTAAACTCTAAGGATTAATAGTAAGGTTGTACATGGCAGGGCGGGGCCCCTTTTTTCTGACCACCCCCCTCAGCTGCCCGTTTACAAATCGGCGGTAATGCCAGATATGCATCGGGGGTGGCCAACGAGGAATCTGCATCAAAGCCGGCATTGTTCATGGCCACACGGATGGCATCGGGAGAAGTACGGTCGGGCCAGTATTGTACCTTAATTTCCCCCTGCAGCAACTGGATTTTCCATTGAATCATGCCGCTTTCCATCTCTGCTTTGTTCACAATCACCAGCTGTCGCTCTAGTCGCTCCTTACATTCCCAACAACGCAGGTTAGCAGATTTGATGGTCACCCATTGGGATTTGGGTTGCTGAGCCAGCAGTTTCCCTGTTCCCAAAAGGAAAATAAATAACAGAATACAGGATACTTTTTTCATGACAATGATTTTATTGCTTCCATTGAGACGGGTTCTGTCGCCATTCTTCCAGGGTCGCCTGGAGGTCGGGACTCACCACGCCTGTTTCTATTGCCCGCTCAATTAATGTGCCGTATTGTGTTAAAGCGCGCAAGGGAACGCCGGCCTTGGCAAATGCTTCCTCCGCCTGCGGAAAACCATAACTGAAAATGCAAACCATTCCGACTACCTCTAAACCGGCTGCTTTCAACACCTCTACGACCTGTAAACTACTTTTACCTGTTGATACCAGGTCTTCCACTACGACAACCGGTTGTCCGGGCGTAAAAAAACCCTCAATCTGATTACCCATGCCGTGTTCTTTCGGTTTGGGACGAACATAAATGAAGGGCAATTTCAACTGATCGGCAGTCATTGCCCCCCAGGGAATACCGGCAGTCGCTACCCCCGCTAACAATTGTGCCCCCGGAAAATGTTCAAAAACCACGTTGCACATTTCACTCTTGATAAAATCCCGAACGTAGGGGAAAGAAAGAATTCTGCGATTATCACAGTAGATCGGACTCTTCCATCCACTGGCCCAGGTATAGGGTTGCTCCGGTCGCAATTGAACGGCGGCTACTTGTAATAACTTTTCTGCTACAGCTTTTTGATGTGTCATATTGCAAAAGTACATGCATTTGAGAGGTCGGCTATTCCAAATACGTAACTTTGTATGCACATTTCAAGTATGAGTAATCAACAACATATCGAAGCAGCAGGAGGCGTGATTATAGATGAAAAAGGATACCTGCTGATGATCTTCCGGCGGGAAAAATGGGACCTTCCCAAGGGGAAAATAGATGAAGGAGAATCTCCGGAGCAGGCTGCCGATCGGGAAGTAAAGGAAGAAACAGGCATCCTGGTGGCGGAAATCATCAAACCCCTGGGTACCACTGAACATGAATACTTCGATTACTATAACCAGCTTCCCACCCGAAAAACAACGCACTGGTTTCTGATGTCATCCCCTTCCAATCTTCCGCTCATCCCACAAATTTCAGAAGACATCACCCACATCAAATGGGTTTCGCCTACCGACCTTCCTTACCTCCTGACAGGCAGTTATGATAATATCCGCGACATTGTTCAGCGGGCAGGATTACTCCATTAAAATTAATTCAGGGAACGAACAGAACGGGCCACTACGTCCGGGAGAAATGGTGTGGCATCCCCTCCGTTGCGAATGATATCTCGCACAATGGTGGAAGCCACAGAAGTGTATTTGGGCTCACCGGTAAGAAAAATAGTCTCAATGTTATAATCCATCGTGCGATTCGCATCCGCGATAGTTTTCTCGTATTCGAAATCGCTTACATATCGGATGCCCCGCAGAATAAACTTTGCCTGTATCATCTGACAATAGTGAACGGTGAGTCCCTCATACATCACACTTTCCACCCGTGGCTCATTGGCATAGATCTCCGCTACCCATTGCATTCTTTGTTCGGCTGTAAACATGGGACTCTTAGAAGCGTTGATACCAATTCCCACATAGATCTTATCGAAGAGTGGAAGGGCCCGGTTGATAATGTCTACATGACCTAAGGTAACAGGATCAAAGGTTCCGGGAAACAGGCAGATTCTGGACATAACCGGTGCAGTTATTTGATAAGACGAAATAAAGCAATTTTCAGCAATACTTTTCGAAAATCAGCCCTCCGCATCTCGACCGGCCAGGAGGTAAAGCGCAGCCATCCGAACAGCCACCCCATTCTCCACCTGCTGCAAAATGATGGAGTGAGGACCGTCGGCCACATCACTATCTAATTCCACCCCACGATTAATCGGTCCGGGGTGCATGATGACAATTTCCTTATCCAGTTTCTGCAGCACTTCCCGTCGAATACCATAAAACAGGTTGTATTCCCGCAGGGAAGAAAAAAGCGGCTGGTTCTGACGTTCCAGCTGAATGCGGAGTACGTTCGCCACATCACACCAGCGAAGGGCTTTCAATAAGTCATATTCCACCCGCACATCCAGTGCTTCCGACAAATGGGGGGGAATTAAGGTAGGAGGACCCGTTACAGTTACTTCAGCACCCATTTTGCGAAGCAGGTACATATTACTCAATGCCACCCGGCTGTGCATAATATCTCCGATAATGGCCACTTTCAACCCTTCTAACTTTCCGAACTTTTCCTGCATCGAAAGTGCATCGAGCAAGGCCTGGGTAGGATGTTCGTTGATTCCATCACCGGCATTGATAATGGCTGCGGGAATATGTTGGGCAAGAAAATGGGGGGCGCCGGAAGCACTGTGCCGCATAACCACCATATCCACTTTCATGCTAAGAATATTGTTCACGGTATCGAGTAAGGTTTCTCCCTTGGCAGCGGAGGAAGAGGAGGCAGTGAAATTCAGCACATCGGCTGATAATCTCTTTTCAGCCAACTCGAATGAAATACGGGTGCGCGTTGAATTTTCAAAAAACAAATTAACCACCGTCACATCACGAAGAGAAGGTACTTTTTTAACCGGTCGCTGTAAAACTTCTTTGAATCGGGCTGCTGTAGATAAAATCAATTGAATGTCGCCGGGGGTGAGGTCCTTAATACCGAGTAGGTGTTTGGCAGACAGTTTCATTAAAAAGCGAAGTTAATACATTTTAATTATCCAATAAGATTACCGCATCGGCTCCTTCGTTTTCCTTCCAGTTGACTTTTACTTTTTGAGAAACAATGGTGTCGATCACTTTACCGGTATAGTCGGGTTGAATGGGCAATTCCCGGCTAAACCGACGGTCAATTAATACACAAAGAGATACCTCAGCGGGCCGGCCAAAATCAAGCAGGGCATCCAGGGCAGCCCGAATGGTGCGACCGGTGTACAATACATCATCTACCAGGATCACTTTTCTGTTCTCCACATCAAAGGGAAGATGGGTGGTGTTGGCTACATGCAACCCTTTGCGGATATCGTCGCGGTAAAAAGTAATGTCCAATTGCCCGTACATCACGGGGGCAGGAGCAATGGATTGCAGGACTTCAACGATGCG
>JBIIRN010000003.1:0-31645 GCA_044341525.1 Sediminibacterium sp.
GGGGAAGCTAGTCAACAAACAGTATACCGATAAACAGGGTATCAAAAGAAATGTGACGGAAATTCAGGCAAATGAACTGCTGATCTTATCTAAAAAATAGATCATGGTACCGTGGCTGTTTCAGCAAGGGAACAGTCCGCTAAGCAGAAGCGCAGGATGTCATGTCGGACTGTTTATTGGATGGTTAGTATCTTTGCTGCATGTCATCTCAACCCCCTGCACTTCACACGGTATTGTCACCCCGTTTGCTCGACCTGTATGATATTTCCGGTGCCGTAGTCGTAATCATAGATGTATTTCGGGCTACTTCAACCATTGCCACAGCCCTGTATAATCGAGCTGCCAGGGTGATACCGGTAGATTCCGTTGACCAGTGCATACGCATTGGCAATGATACCGGAGGAATTACCGCCGGCGAAAGAGATGGTAAAGTCATTCCCGGACTTTCCTATGGGAATTCTCCGGCTGAATACCCGCGTTCCTTCATCGAGAATAAAACCCTGGTACTGACTACGACCAACGGTACCCGATTGTTACACAAGTCACTCCAGAATGGAGCTGCCGATGTAATTACCGGCTCTTTTCCAAATTTATCAGCGGTCTGTGACTATCTAGTTCAACAAGACCTGCCGGTATTTTTAGGTTGTTCTGCCTGGAAAGATCGGGTCAATATTGAAGATGCCCTTTTTGCCGGTGCTGTCATCCATCGCATCAGGGATCATTTTACCATTCACTGCGACAGCAGTATGATGGCAGAAAACCTCTGGCTCCAGCACCGTGGTGATCTTCCGACATTCGTTCAAAAAACTACCCACTGGCACCGGTTATCTGCTTATGGTCTGGAGAAAGATCTTCTCTACTGCATCTCTTCAGATGTAGCCAATGTATTACCCCGCTATAAAAATGGGGAACTGCTGGTACATCAATAACACTGCTATCACCTTACCTTTTTTTCTTTTTGAAAGAGGCAACAAAGATGGTTGCTCGTCAATCATTTACATGTATTTTCATTTACTGCCTCACAGACCATAAGCTTTGTGGAATAACCGGGAATTACTCGGCAGGTATTTTTCCACAATTTGTTAAATAACCCATTCTGTAAGGCCAAAAGATTGAATTGCGTTGGGAAAGCCTGCTGCTTTTCGTTACTTTTGCAACTTGCCTTTTTTGAAAATTCGGGTGGTTGGGGATAGCCCGGAGGTGGCGAAAAGAGAGCAATTTTTGTGAATTATGGCATTACCCTATCTCATCAAACATATACATAATAGCGGAACCGATGAAGTTATCCGGAGGGGTAAGAGAATTCATGCCTTAGGCAACATCGAATTGGTGGAGTACGATGACCTCTCAGGTCATGTAGTAATGCGGGTAAAAGATGATGGATATACCACCTACTACAAAATTCATATTTACAAATACAAAGATCCTGACTCTCTAACCCTGCGTTGTACCTGCCCCTACAATCTATCTGAGATTTGCCGCCACAAAGCGGCTGCTTTATTCTACCTGCAAGACCTATTGGATAAAAATATGCTGGGTGATCAGGATCTGGAATACGATCAGCGGCATACGGTTGTAAAGATGAAGCAGTTGGATTTGAAAATGATCCGGCTTTTTTCGTCTCCGGCTAATTTTGAAACAGCGGAAGATTTCCTGAGAACAGGCAGGGCGCATGTTCTGGAAGCCCGCGACGAATGCGTAAAGGCACGGGTAGACTGGGAGGGATCTTCTTATCAGGTACTGATCAAGAAAAATGAAGAACGCAACTTCGATACTAGTTGTAATTGCCAGTCCGAAAAATCTCACCCCCTTTGTCTGCATAAAAACATCATTTTTCTGCAATTACTTCGCAACTTCGGTGCCGGCTATTTTGATACCATCCGAAACCTCGACAAAGAGAAAAATAAATTATTGGCCCTCTATGGATATTCCCTCAATGATGACTTGACCGGCAAATTTGAATTCACTTATAACCAAGGAAAACCCTTCCTTCGTTTATTAGATCCCAGCATCCGTCGCGTAGTTTCCGCAGTTGCAGGAAACAATACTTCAGAAGAAGTAGCTACTGTTCAGTTACCAGAGAAAAAAGACAAAGCAGTTGCCGACAAGCACATTCCCATTCCAACAATTACTCCGGAAACGCAACAGCTGGGCGTTGTGATTGCAATAGATAAAGAGCAGTTCCAGCCCGTACAATTCTTCGGTGTTTCCGGAGAAACAGATGAAGAAAGAACCCGTTTTATTTCCAAGGTAACCCGGCTGGATGTTACCAGATATGTAAATGCCGATCAACTGAGTGATACGGATAAACAAACCCTTGAACACCTGAGGAAATTACAGCCCAGTGAGGTGAGCAAATTCATTGATAAAAATTCACCTTTTGCCGGCATCTGGGAGAACATTGTACACCAGCAACAGGATGGTTTACCCGATGAAACATTTGACCTGATGGTGGAATACCTATATCCCCGACTCCGTCATTTATTTCGTCATCTCTCCTCCTCTCCCTTCTTCTTCTATCTGCCCAAGGGAAAAACCTTTACCACCGCACAACTTAAAAAAATAGAAGTAGCACCTGAGCCCATCGTTCCGGAATTTGCGATACAATATTCCAACGGAAAATATGAGGTGTCGTGTAAGGTAGCCACTCCTGAAGGGTTGTTCTCTATAGCAGATAATGGATGGAATACGCCCCTGTTTTTCAATCGGGAAGATCGTTTTTATCTCTGGCAAAAGAAAGAAGATATTTCTCGGGTAGCCCGGTTTTTATCCGAGGGCACAATTGTTATTCCTGCTGCTGAATGGCCTGCCGCCCTTACCACTACTATCATCCCTCTCTCCCGCGAATACCGGGTACATTTTGGCAACCTCCCCAAAGAAGAGGTGAAAGATGAGAAACCACAAATGAAAGTGGTATTGCGGGAGAAGAAAGAGAATCTTTTGTTCCAACCTGTATTTAGTTACAGGGGTTACGAGATCAAATCAAGCGATAAAGAACAGATCTATATACCACTGACTGACCGCTTGCTGGTTATTAAACGTCATCTTGCTGCAGAGCGGGCTTTCTATGATAAAATTGCTTCTCTGCACCAGGGCTTTTTTAAGACCGATGATGGTATTCTCGCCCTCAAGGGAAGTGAAGTACTCAAAAACAATTGGTTCTTTCTTTTCGTTGATGCCGTTCAGGAACAAAATATACCTCTTCAGGGACTCGATTCACTGAAGAATTTCCGGTTCAATACTTCCAAGCCGTCGACCAAGATATTTATCAGCAGCCATACCGACTGGTTTGACGCAAAAATAGAAATCAGTTTTGGTCACCAGAAAATCACCGTCGACGATGTCAAACGTGCCCTTGCCAATAAACAGCAATTTGTTCCTCTGCAAGACGGCTCTTTGGGCATCCTGCCTGAAGAATGGCTGAAGAAATATTCGCTGCTTTTCCGCGTAGGTGATGGAAAGGCCGGCAACATGAAACTCAGCAAATACCATTTCAGTGTAATTGAAGAGTTATACCTGCAACGCGATGAGCAGGAATTGTATTTTCAGTTAGAGGAAAAATATGAAAGGTTACGTGAAAATCATTCCATTCAACCCATCGATCCGCCTGAACATCTGAGGGAAGTTCTTCGTCCTTACCAGCAGAGTGGTTTCCAGTGGCTGAATTATCTCAGGGAAGTTAAATGGGGAGGCATATTGGCAGATGATATGGGATTGGGTAAGACCATTCAGGCGCTGAGCTTTCTACATCACTTGAAAAAAGAAAATGGCACCCTGCGCGCCCTGGTTGTTTGTCCGACTACCCTGCTATTCAACTGGCAGAATGAGATTGAAAAATTTACACCCGGACTTACCTTCTATGTTCATCACGGTAGTTCCCGATCTCGCGAATCGTTGCGAAAATCTGAAATTGATATCATCATCACTACCTATGGTACTTTGCGGAGTGATATCCGTCAGTTGGTCGACATTCCTTTCGATTATGTGGTATTAGATGAGAGCCAGGCCATCAAGAATCCGGGCAGTAAGGTGACCCGCGCGGCAGGTCTCTTAAAAGCCGCTAACAGACTTTGTCTCAGTGGAACCCCTCTGCAAAACAATACTTTTGACATCTTTGCCCAGATGAACTTTTTAAATCCGGGCATGCTGGGTTCTATGGAAATGTTCAAACAGGAGTTTTCTATTCCCATCGATAAGTTTGGCGAGAAAGAACAAAAAGAACACCTCCGCAAATTGCTCTATCCCTTTATTCTTCGCAGAACAAAAGAACAAGTGGCCAGAGACCTGCCCGAGAAACAAGAGATGGTACTGTTTTGTGAAATGGGAGAAGAACAACGTAAAATATATGATGCCTATCGCAATGATTATCGCGACAGAATTCTAGGTATAGTAGATGAGCAGGGCATACAAAAATCACAGCTTACTATTTTACAGGGACTAATGAAATTGCGCCAGATCTGTGATAGTCCGGCCATAGTTAAAGAAGAAGAGCGCTACCCCAACCATTCGGTAAAGCTGGAAGAACTGGGAAGAGAAATCACTGAAAATATCAGCAATCACAAGGCGCTGGTTTTTTCTCAGTTCCTGGGCATGCTTTCGCTGATCAAGGAAAAAATGAAAGAACTGGGAGTTTCCTATGAATATTTCGATGGCAGCAGTACGGTGGCAGAGCGGGAGCGAGCGATTCGGCGATTCCAGGAAGACGATACCTGCCGGGTATTCCTTATTTCCCTGAAAGCCGGTGGCGTAGGCTTAAACCTGACAGCTGCTGATTATGTCTATATCGTAGATCCCTGGTGGAATCCCGCCGTTGAGCAGCAGGCCATTGACAGGACGCATAGAATCGGACAAACCAAGAATATTTTTGCCTACCGGATGATTTGTAATGATACAGTCGAAGATAAGATTCTCAAATTGCAGGAGCGTAAGCGTAGCCTGGCCCGTGATTTGATCACAGATGATGAAGGTTTTGTGAAGAGCCTTACCCGCGAAGATGTAGAATACCTTTTCAGTTAATGCCGGAACAGACACCGGTTTATTTTTCTTTGATTTCAGCCGCCGCCAGCATAGATTCCGGGTTTTGCAGAAACTCTGCCTTGCATTCCGGAGAACAAAATCCGAGTATATTTTTTTGATAATGGGCCGTATCGGAAATGCCCGCTGTTACCGGCATTCCGCACACAGGATCTTTTTTATTATTCACCAGTGAAATATCATAAGTAGTTGATGCCATTCCTGCCATGGAACTACTATCTGCATTGGATGTTGCTTCAGGCGCCTGAGGAGTCTGACAGGCCCAGAAAAAAGTAAAAGCAGTGAAACAAAAAAGTCGGGTGATACATAAGCTGCGATGATTCATTGCAAGTAATTGATGTGAAAAATTAGGAAGGATTTACCGGTGTAAAGTTATCCAGAAATCAAACGTAGATTACCATTTTAGACAAATTTGCGCTGAGTCCTGCTTTTTAGCCAATAAAGGAGCGGATTCACCGATTTTAAGGATTTGAACACCAACTATCCGCGTAGTTTTCCGTTTGAATGTAAAGACTGATGATTTGCGGCAAATCGAATGTACCTTTGCCCCCTTTGAAACTCATCCTTATGCGATATCTGATTCTTTTAATCTTGTTGGCTGCTTTCTCGCTACCGGCAACGGCTCAAACGGTAGGTACCATCAGGGGAAAACTGATCGATTCCGTTAATAAGCAATCACTTAAAGATGCAACAGTAGCCATCCTGGACGCTCGCGATTCAACACTGGAGGTGTTCGCTCTGGCGGCCGCAGATGGAAGTTTCAGTATCACCAATATTTCATTTGGCGCAATGATTTTGCAGGTAAAATTTGCAGGGTACGAGCCATTAGAAAGAAAACTGAGTTTTTCCAAAGAAAATGCCACCATCAATCTGGGTAATATCTATTTAAAAGTAGCTACCGGTACATTGGGCGAAGTAACGGTGACAGCGTCTCCGGTACAGATGAAAAAAGATACAGTGGAGTTCACGGCGGGCGCATTCAAGACAAAGCCCAATGCCGTTGCGGAAGACTTACTGAAAAAGATTCCCGGTATGGAAGTGGATAAAGACGGAACCATCAAATCACAGGGAGAAGTGGTTCAGCGGGTGCTGGTGAACGGAAAGCGATTCTTTGGAGATGATCCTAAAATGGCTACCCGAAATCTTCCTCCGGATGTAATCGACAAAATTCAGGTGTTCGATGATCAAAGTGACCAGGCGAAATTTACCGGGTTTGATGATGGTAATCGGGTGAAGACCATTAACATCACTACCAAAAAAAATATGCAAACCGGCGCATTTGGAAGAGTGGTGGCAGGAATAGGTTCCAATGAGCGATACGATGAAAGTATTAACCTGAGTCTGGTGAAAGGAGAACGTCAGATTACACTCCTCGGTCAGGCCAATAATATCAACAAACAGAATTTTAGTCAGAACAATATTGGCGGCGGAAGAGGCGGTGGTGGCGGTATGGGAGGCGGACCCGTGGTGATTTCAATGGGTGGTGGAGGCGCCGGCGGCGGTGGAACAGGAAGCGGTATCACTACAGTTCTCGCTGGAGGCATTAATTACCGAGACGCCTGGAGTAAAAAAACGGATGCCTATGGCAGCTATTTTTATAATCAGCCCTCCACCTATATCTCTCAGAAAACGAATTCACAAAATATTCTCAATGCGGACTCTTCAATCTATAACAATTCGCAATCTGAATCAGATACCCGTAATGAAAATCATCGGTTTACCTTCAACCTGGAGAACAGGATGGATTCTAACAATACCTTGATCTTTCGTCCCAATATCGCCTTTCAAAGTAGTCAGCCGACCAGTGTATCTTCCAATATTACCACTGCCGGGCCCAAAGGTATCCTCATCAATGAATCTCAATCCAGAAGCAACAGCACCCGCAGTGGCTTTAATGTAGGCGGATCATCACTCAGTTTCCGCCATCGTTTTGCAAAAAAAGGTCGTACCCTTTCTTTCGAATTAGGATATTCCGGCAGTCAGAACCAGGGAGAGGGATATACCTACTCTGTTAATACTTTCTATGTTCCCTTCCTGCGCACAGATACTATCAATCAATTCTACAGAGATACAACCCGTTCTTTGACGATTAATCCTTCCGTCTCTTTTACGGAACCGATTGGTAAGAAAGGAAATCAAATGATTGAGATCAGGTATAGTCATAACTATGTCAATAATATCTCAAAGAGTTCTACCTATAATTTCAATTCTGTAACGGGAAAGTATTCGCAGTTTGATAGTCTGTTCAGTAACTCTTTTGATTTTACATCCATTGCCAATACTGTCGGGCTTAGTTATCGGATTCAGCAGACAAAGTATAACCTCAACTTTGGAAGTGGTATACAATTCATGGATATCAATAGTTTGAACACTACTAAAAATGTATTGGTGGCACGCAGTTTTGTAAACCTGACCCCTCAGGCAAATTTCACCTACAACTTCACCCGTACCAAAAGTCTGAGGATGTTTTATAACGGTAGAACAGGTCAGCCTTCCACTAATCAACTGCAACCCATTGTTACTACTACTGACTCTGTTAATTTTCAGGTTGGAAATCCTAACCTCCGTCCGCAATTCACCAATAGCCTGCGCTTATTATATACTTCCTTCGATCCATTTACGCAGCGCATCATCTTTGCGACGATAAATGCTACCATTATCGCACACGATATACAAAGTTCAGTGACCATGTTACCAACAGGGGGGCGTCTGACAACTTTTACAAACCTGAATGGCACCTATAACCTTTCAGGCTATTTTAACTACGGCTTCCCTATAAAAAAACCAAAGTCAAATTTGAACCTTCAATCGAATTTGTCATACATACAAAGTCAGTCCCTTCTGAATGGTGTAAGCAACTATACCAGAAATACCATTCTTGGCCAGACTGTAAAATGGACTACCAATATCAAGAAGAACTTTGACATGAACCTAAGTACTTCTTACACCTATAACCCGGTAAGGAATACACTCTCACCCAATCAGAATACCAATTTCACCACCTGGTCAATGGCAGCCGATTTCACGCTGTATTCTGATAAAGGTTGGATCATCTCCAGCGATTTTGATCTTACTAAATATGGTAACCGTCCTGCCGGATTTAATACTTCTGTTTTTCTCATTACACCCTCTATCGCCAAACAATTTCTCAAAAACAAAGCTGGGGAACTTCGGCTGAGTTGTTTTGATGTGCTGAAACAGAACCTCGCCATTAGCAGTTCTGCGAGTGCGAATCAAATCATTAATACGCGAACCAATAACCTGACTCAGTATTTCATGTTGACGTTTACTTACAACCTGCGCAATTTTGCCGGCCAGCAATCAATGCAGCGCGGGCCTAATCAAATGATGATGCGTGGTAATGAAGGAATGCGCTTCATGATGAATGGCGGGGGTGGAAACAATCGCCGGGGAGGATTTTAACTACCTCGTCTGATAGTTTCAAGAAGCCGGAAAGACTAAATTGATAAAAAAAATCTTGTTTAACCCTCCCCGGGAATTACATCACACCCATGAGGGGTCTATTGGCAATCTCTGCAACGACAAGATTCAGGAACAGCTACAGCAGGTCTTGAATCAGTTCAAATTTGAACAGATTGACCGTGCTTTGCAGTCCCTCTTGGGAAATTGATAAATATTTTACCTGTTTCGGTTTCTTTCAAATGTTGTTTCTTTGCCTGATAAAACCGGTCCATTCATGAAGAAAAGTCGTTTTGTTTTTGTCCTGCTGGCTTTGCCACTGCTGACTCAGGCACAGGTTAAAAAAACACCTGTTCCTGCTGCTAAGCCCAAGGCCCCCACGCCACTGGTAGCTGGTTTGAAAACTATGTCTGATAGTGTGAGCTATTCGGTGGGAGTGAAGATTGCCCAGAGCTTAAAAACTCAGGGTTTTGATGACCTGAATTTCGAAATGATCAAGAAGGCGTTTACAGACATCAAAAATGGTTCAAAACCCGTCTTGTCTGAGGAGTCCATCAATAAATGTCTGGGCCAATACCAGGAACAAAAAAATGCAGAACGCATCATGGCCAATAAAAAGGAAGGTCTGGCATTTCTGGCAGCTAATAGTAAGCGCCCCGGAGTTGTTACCCTTCCCAACGGATTGCAGTATGAAGTACTTCGTGCAGGTAAGGATACAATAAAACCAACCATTGACAGCAAAGTACGTTGTCATTATCATGGAACCTTGATCGATGGAAGAATTTTTGACAGCTCTGTCGACAGGGGTGAACCCATTACCTTCCCTCTTCGGAATGTTATTCGTGGCTGGCAGGAAGGCCTGCCTTTGATGACAGTAGGCAGTAAATGGAAATTTTTTATTCCTTCCGACCTGGGATATGGCGATGCAGGCACCGGAGGTCCGATAGGACCCGGAGCAACCCTCATCTTTGAAGTTGAATTATTGGGAGTTGAAAATTAATTAGGTAATTCATTTCTTATCGAAAGAAAAATTCAGACATGAATCAGTCATTTGTCAGCCGCATAGAAAAAGAACTGGAAGAGATTAAACAGGCGGGACTGTTTAAACAGGAACGCATCATTGCCAGTGAACAAGGTGCTGAAATCTTGGTAAATGGTAAAAAAGTTTTGAATTTTTGTGCGAACAATTATCTGGGTTTATCTTCCCATCCTCGTGTGATTGAGGCAGCTCATAAAACTATTGACAGCCGGGGATTTGGCATGAGCAGTGTTCGATTTATCTGCGGCACACAAGATATTCACAAAGAATTGGAAGAAAAACTGTCTAGCTTTTTGGGAACAGAAGATACTATTTTATATGCTGCTGCTTTTGATGCCAATGGAGGTGTATTTGAACCCTTATTTCAGGAGCAGGATGCCATCATCAGCGATGCACTCAATCATGCCTCCATCATAGATGGTGTAAGGCTTTGCAAGGCCCAGCGCTTTCGCTATGAGCACAATAATATGGCAGATCTGGAAGAGAAGCTGAAGGAAGCGGCTGGATGCAGAAGTCGCGTCATTGTAACGGATGGTTCTTTTAGCATGGATGGAACCATTGCCCAATTGGATAAGATTTGCGACCTCGCCGATCGTTACGATGCAATTGTGATGACCGATGAATGTCATTCTTCCGGTTTCATTGGGAAAACCGGTCGTGGCACCCACGAATACAGAAATGTAATGGGTCGGGTTGATATTATTACCGGCACCCTCGGTAAGGCCCTGGGCGGAGCCAGTGGCGGATTTACTTCAGGCCGGAAACCTATTATTGAAATGTTGCGTCAGCGAAGCCGCCCCTACCTGTTTTCCAATACCCTGGCTCCGAGTATTGTAGGTGGATCCATCGCTGTTTTGGATATGCTGACCGAAACAACTGAATTACGTGATACCCTCGAAGCCAATACAAAATATTTCCGCACACAGATGACCCAGGCCGGATTTGATATTAAGCCCGGCGACCATCCGATTGTTCCTATCATGCTCTATGATGCTGTTCTTTCACAGCAGTTTGCCGCTGCTCTTCTGGAGGAGGGGGTGTATGTGATTGGCTTCTTCTTCCCCGTAGTACCCAAGGGGCAGGCCCGTATCCGTGTTCAATTGAGTGCTGCTCATACCCGGGAACACCTGGATAAAACAATTGCAGCCTTTGTTAAGATAGGCAAGCAACTCGGCGTTCTGAAATAGATGTATTTTGATAATTGCCTTGCCTGATTAGCCGTACCTTTGCGGAAATATTATTTCCATGAAGTCCGGCTTCTTTTCATTCAGCAACCCGATGCGATTAGTATGGATGTTGCTGGTTTTGACTGGCTTTTCTGCCTGTTCCCCCAATAATGTCAATATTGATGATTCTATCGGTCGTTTTTTCGATGAAGCCGGTGTAGATGGAACCTATGGAATGTTCTACAATGGCGCAGGGACCTTTACGCTCTGCCATGTCAAGCAATACAGAGATTCGGCGTATTCACCCGATCAGACTTTTGAGCCCGTCCTTCTTATAGCCGGTCTCGAAACAGGGGTTGTTCCAAATGAACGTGCGCAGGTAATCATCGACAGTTCTGCCGGAACCGGTCTATCTGCTGATTCCGCCCTCATTAATTCAGTTCCTGAATTTTTTACTTCAGTATCCCGTCGCATAGGAAAAGAGAAACTACAGGCTGTTCTCGATACATTAAAATATGGGTCTAAAAAAATTAACGGAGATGTAGATCTGGCTGGCATGAATGACATAACGATTACACCGGATGAACAACTCGGTCTCATCAAAAAGTTATATTTTAATCAATTGCCTTTCCAGAAGCGCAGCCAGGAAATTGTAAAAAAATTGCTCATTCGGGAAAGCAATGCCACGTATCAGCTCGCTTATCATCTTTCCCGCAGGAAAATGAACGACGGATCAGTCAATGGTTGGATCATGGGCTGGGTAGAAGAAAACAAGCATCCCTATTTTTTTGTTATACATAGCCAAAGGAAAAGCGGAACGGAAACAGCGGATACGCAGTTGAATTTATTGAAAAAAATTCTGACCCGGCAGGGTTTTCTGGAGGGAAAAAAATAACATGCATGTAACGGAACTAAAGCCCGTTCTGAATGTTTTAAAAGATTATTTACGTTATGCAACTCTATTGTAATAGTCTCACGGCCATCAGCCGGCTTAGAACCCGGGAAGTTTCCATAGGCGGCTTACTCATGGGAAACGGAAATCCGATCAGGGTGCAAACCATGACCACCACTGATACAATGGATACCCTGGCGACCGTTGAGCAATCGATACGTTGTATTGAAGCAGGTGCTGAGTTGGTGCGCATTACTGCCCCCAGTAAAAAAGAAGCTGAGAATCTTTTACTGATCAAAAATGAGCTACGCAAACGCGGGTACCACACTCCTTTGGTGGCCGATATACATTTTACTCCCAATGCTGCAGAAATTGCTGCTCGCATTGTTGAAAAAGTTAGGGTGAATCCTGGTAATTATGTAGATAAGAAAAAGTTTGAGCAAATTGACTATACTGACGCTGAATATCTGGAAGAAATTGAACGTATCCGGGAAAAATTTACACCCTTGGTACGTATCTGCAAAGAATATGGAACAGCCATGCGTATCGGAACCAATCATGGATCCCTGAGTGATCGCATCATGAGTCGGTATGGTGATACACCCATTGGTATGGTAGAGAGTGCCATGGAGTTTCTTCGGATAGCCCGGGATGAAAATTTTCATCAGATTGTGCTGAGCATGAAAGCCAGTAACCCTCAGGTGATGGTTCAGGCCTATCGTCTTTTGGTGCAACAAATGATGTCTTCATTTGGGGAATGTTATCCCTTGCACTTAGGGGTGACAGAGGCAGGTGATGGGGAAGATGGACGAATTAAAAGCGCTGCCGGTATCGGTACTTTATTGGAAGATGGTATAGGAGATACCATCCGCGTAAGTCTGACCGAAGATCCCGAGTTTGAAATCCCTGTTTGCCGTGATCTGGTGAAGCGATATGCACTGTCTTCTTCAGATACAGCCGCTATTCCGCCGATACAAAAAATTCCCCACAACCCTTTTTCTTATCAGCGGAGAAAAACTTTTGCGGTGGGTAATATCGGACAGCAACAGGTTCCTGTGGTAATTGCCGATCTGAGTAGATTAAAACAAGTTACGGCTGCTGATTTGCAAAAGGTAGGATATTCTTATGATGTCTCCTCTGACAAGTGGAACATCAGTGATACAGCCGCGGATTACGTTTTTACCGGGCATACCTTACTCAATTTTGAAATTCCCGGCACACTTCGCGTACTGGTTTATCCGGGGGCCTGGGAACAAGTGGCCGATAATCCCTCTTATGTTCCTTTATTCAGTACCAGCGGTTATTTGTCTGCTCTGCACAAGAGTGAGCGCATGAATATTGTAATGGTTGACTGTTTCAGTGACCAGTCCGCCATCAATGATTTTACCGGAATTGACGAGTTGGCCAATGATCCAACGGTGGTGTTGGCACTCAGCAGTCGTTCCCGGCACGCCATGCCTGCTGTAAGAAGAATGTTCATGGAACTTGTCAACAGGCAAATCAATAATCCGGCCATATTGATTTGTGACAGTCATCACTTGACAACAGACGAACACCTCATTCATTTTTCCACCGAATGTGGTGCACTCTTGCTCGATGGCATGGGCGATGGAATTTGTCTGGGTATGGATAAAGAAAGTTATGCTATTGCCAGTCAGGAACATCCGGCCACCAGCGGAAGAAATTATGTTCAGTTCAACGGACCCGAAGAATTTATGAATGCAACTGCCTTTGGAATCTTACAGGCAACCCGTACCCGTATTTCTAAAACAGAATACATCAGTTGTCCGAGTTGCGGTCGAACCTTGTTTGATTTACAAGAAACCACGGCCCGCATCAGAAAAGTAACGCATCACCTCAAAGGCGTTAAGATTGCTATCATGGGTTGCATTGTAAATGGTCCCGGAGAAATGGCTGATGCAGATTTTGGTTATGTAGGAAGCGGACCCGGTAAGATCACGCTCTATAAAGGAAAAGATATTATGAAGCGCAACATTGATAGCGAAATTGCTGTGCAGGAGTTAATCAATCTTTTAAAGGAACATAACGCGTGGATTGAGCCGGTGAATGCTTAGCAGATATTAACCGGCGAAGTAAAAATCCGATATGAATCATCCAACCAAAACAGATTTTTTAGTCATCGGTTCAGGTATTGCCGGATTGACGTTTGCAATCAAAACTGCCCGTCATTTTCCGGATAAGACTGTAACGGTTATTACCAAGACACAAGCCGACGAAACCAATACCAAATATGCCCAGGGCGGCATCGCAGGGGTATGGGATGCTGCAACCGACAGCTTTGAAAAGCATATCTCTGATACATTGATTGCCGGTGATGGCTTGTGCAATCCGGATATTGTCAATTTTGTGGTACATGAAGGGCCACAACGGATTCGGGAGATTATCAGTTATGGGGCGGAATTTGATAAGACAGCCAGTGGTGATTATAGTCTCGGAAAAGAAGGGGGACACAGTGTTCACCGGATCCTGCATTATAAAGATGTTACCGGCAAGGAAATGGAACGGGCATTGCTGGAGGAAATGTCTTCCCTTTCCAATATTCAATTACTGCACCATTGTTTTGTTGTTGATATCATTACCCAGCATCACCTCGGATATTTGGTTACCAAGTCGAGCAATGACATTACCTGTTATGGTGTTTATGTGCTCAATCTGGCCACCGGTCAAACAGAGAAAATACTGGCTAAAATTACTTTGATGGCTACCGGTGGTTGCGGACAGATCTATCGAACGACCACCAACCCCCAGATTGCAACCGGCGACGGAATAGCCATGGTGTATAGGGCCAAGGGAAGAATTGAAAACATGGAGTTTATTCAATTCCATCCCACTGCCTTATTTGAGCCGGGTATTTCCCCTTCTTTCCTCATCACAGAAGCTGTTCGTGGAGACGGAGCCATCTTAAGGAATAAAAATGGGGAGGCCTTCATGCCACGCTATGATGCTCGGAAAGACCTGGCACCCCGAGACATTGTTGCCAGGGCAATAGATAATGAGATGAAGGTGGGAGGAACTGAACATGTTTACCTCGATTGTCGTGATATGAATGCTGAAAAGTTTCAGCAACATTTTCCCAATATTTATGCCCGTTGTAAAAGTGTTGGCATTGATGTAATGCAGCAGATGATTCCGGTTGCTCCGGCAGCTCATTATAGTTGCGGGGGTATAAAAACAGATGAATGGGGAAGAACCTCTCTTCGTCATCTTTATGCCTGTGGAGAATGTGCCAGTACAGGCCTACATGGTGCCAATCGTTTGGCGAGTAACAGCTTGTTGGAGGCGATGGTATTTGCCCATCGTGCCTATGAGAACAGTGTGCTGGCCATAGATAATATTAACTGGCAGGAAGATATACCTGACTGGAATGCCAGGGGTACAACAGATCCCAGGGAGATGATTTTAATTACGCAGACCAAAAAAGAGCTGCAGCAGATCATGAGCGATTATGTGGGGATTGTTAGAACCGATGAACGTTTGCAGCGGGCTATGAAGCGGCTCGATTTATTGTATGAAGAGACAGAGGCATTGTACAGAACGACCCGACTCTCTCCCCAGCTTTGTGAATTACGCAACCTCATTACCTCCGGATACCTGGTGGTGAAGGGGGCTCAGTTCAGAAAGGAAAGTAGGGGACTACATTTCAATACCGATCACCAGGAGAAGAGTTCTCTGGTACAGAACATCATTCTCTGATTCCATTTCCGGCCTTCAGATACTTTGTATCTTTGACAACTTATTAAGTGCAATGTTTTATATCTACTACTCCTTATTGTTTCTGCTTTCTTTATTACCTGATCGTTTGTTGTATTTCATCGGGGATGGGTTTTATGTTTTAGCATACTATGTCATTGGGTACAGAAAGAAAGTGGTGATGAGCAATCTGGCGCTTGCCTTTCCTGAGAAAACAGCAGCAGAAAGAGTTCGGATTGCAAAAGATTTCTATCATCAGTTTGTCAATACCATGGTAGAGACCATTCAGCTTATTTCCATGTCTGACCGCAGTTTTGACAGGCGGGTTACATCAAATGCTGAAGTATTGAACAAGTATATAGATTCCGGTAAAAATGTTCAGCTGCATACCGCTCATTTTTTTAATTGGGAGATGATCAATCTGGGCGTTGCCAGGAAAAGTTTATTTCCCTTCGTTGGCGTGTATATGTCATTTACCAACCGGGCCTTCGACCGGATCATGTATAAAATGCGAAGTCGGTATAATACCATTCTTCTGTCGGCGGCAGATTTTAAAGACCGGTTTCATGAGTATGTAAAAGGAAAATATGCCCTCGGGTTAGTAGCCGATCAAAATCCGGCAAGAATCGACAAGGCGTATTGGGTATCTTTTTTTAATAAGATAACTGCATTTACCTCCGGACCTGAAAGGGGCGCGAGGGCAAACGATACGATTGTAATATTTATCAGTATTCAGCAGCCGCGCAGAGGATATTATCATCTACACTATGAGTTGGTTACAGAAGATCCGCGTTCTTTGCCCGACGGCGAGTTGACTAAAATATATGTAAGATACCTGGAAGCAGCTATTCGAGCCAATCCTTCTAATTATTTATGGAGTCATCGGCGATGGAAATGGGAGTTTAATCCCCAGGATTCACAACAGCGATTCATTGATTAAATCGTTGGTGAGTTTTGATCTTTAATTCAAAACAGCCGGTTCTTTTACAATGGTAAATTTATCTTCCAGCTCTTTGATGGCATTCCAGCCCCCCGCCACGTTTCTGATGTTGTGAAAGCCTTCTTTCTTAATGAGAGATGCGGCGATGACACTCCGGTATCCACCCTGACAATGAACATAGATATTCTGGGCATCATCCAGGTCAGCCATCGAGCCGGGATCTTTTAAACCATCTAATGGGAGATTCACGGCATCTTTTAAATGTCCGTTGGCGAACTCAGTTTCTTTTCTAACATCCACTACAACGAGATTATCATCGAACGGAATATCCATGGCCAATTCATCTGCATCAACATTCACGATCATGTCAATAGGCTCGCCTGCATTTTTCCAGGCTTCAAAACCACCATTGAGATAACCTGTCATTTTATCGAATCCAACGCGGGCAAGGCGAACGATGGTTTCTCTTTCCTTGCCGGGGGTTGTCACCAATAATAGTGGGTGTTGGAAGGAAAGTAAACTACCTGCCCATTCAGCAAAGCGTCCATCGAGTCCAATACTGATAGAGTTAGGTACAAAACCTAATGGAAATTCTGCGGAGGGTCGGGTATCCAAGATGATGATATTCTCCTGTGCAGCCGCTTTTTTGAATTCCGCAACAGATAAAGGAGAAAGTCCGACGGCTAATAGATCGTTGAGACTACTATAACCCTGCTTATTGATCATGGCGTTGATCGGGAAGTATTGTGGTGGTGTCGCCAGTCCTTCTGTCACCGCTTGAATGAATTCAGTTTTGCTCTGGGGCTGTAGGGCATAATTGGTTTTTTTCTGATCACCGAGGGTACTGAAAGTTTCCGGTCCCAGATTTTTCCCACAACTGCTGCCGGCACCATGAGCGGGGTATACGATTACGTCGTCTGCCAGGGGCATGATTTTCGATTGAAGACTATCATACAAAAGACCTGCCAGGTCTTCCATTGTAATTACATTTTCTTTTTGTGCTAAGTCTGGCCTACCTACATCTCCTACAAACAAGGTATCACCGGTGAATAGAGCGTGGTTTTTGCCTTGCTCATCTTTTAAAAGGTAGCAGCTGCTTTCCATGGTGTGTCCCGGGGTATGCAACACTTCCATTCGGATATCTCCTATGGAAAAAATTTCACCGTCTTTAGCTACATGTACCGCATAGTTCGTTTGCGCATTAGGTCCGTAAACAATGGTAGCACCCGTAGCAGCGGCCAAGTCTAAGTGCCCACTGACGAAGTCAGCGTGGAAATGGGTCTCGAAAATGTATTTAATGGTTGCATTTCGCTCACGTGCTAAATCCAGATAAGATTCTATATCTCTTAAAGGATCAATGACTGCAGCTTCACCATTGCTCTCTATAAAATAGGCAGCTTCACTCAGGCAACCGGTATACAATTGGCGGATGAACATGACGGGATAATTAAATAGGAAAAATACATAGTCCCCACCCTATTAGGGGTACTAAAATCTTGCCACAAATTTACTTAAAAATTAGGCAATCAGGGTTTCTACGAACTTCACCACTTCCGCTAATCGGGCGTAGTTGACTGAGTAGAAGATGAATTTGCCATCTCGGGTTGTCGCTACGATTCCAGCTCTGCGCAAAATCGCAAGGTGTTGAGAGGCAACGGATTGTTCCAGACGCAACTTCACATAAATCTCCGTTACGGTCATCTTCTGGTTTTCATCCAGTAATTTGATAATCTGCTGACGAAGTTTGTGATTGATGGAACGTAGAATCAGGGCAGCCTTCTTTGAATGCACGAAATCAACCTTAACCGGCACATTTCCATTGAATAATTCAATTGATTGCAATGATTGGCTCATAACAATTGTTTAAAGTTTTTTAGGGGGGGTTAAAACTTTTGATACTTAAAGTTACATATTTTTTTGATTTCTAATATATATATTAATAAATAAAATATATAAAGATGAAATATGTATCATGACGCTTGATAAAAATCCTTTATGTATAAGGGCTCACTATAAGCGAGATTAGCAACAATTCCTTCAGATATTTTTCGAGAGCTCATTCTCACCAGATCGGCGACTTCATAAACCAAACCCGGAAAGCTTATTGACCGGGGTGGTAGTATAGGTTGTAATTTTTCTACCCCGTTGCCTGTGAAAATTAGTGTTGCGTTCCCAGATAATTCTCTCAGCTTGTCCGCATCGGCAATCAAGGCAAATGGTTTTCGGGCAGGGGATAGACTTTTCGGGTATAGTCCGGTAAAAACTTCCATGCGTCTGGCATCAATCATCGGACAAACCAGGGTATTTTCATTGATGGCTATTCCCTTTTCTTCTGCAAGTCTCCACCCCGCCGATGCCATCACTTCCAGTGTAGACAATGTATAGAGTGGCTTCTCCAGGGCAAAGCAAATCCCCTTCGCTGATGACAATCCTACCCGCAGTCCGGTATAACTTCCCGGGCCATTGACCACCACGACTCCTTGCAATTGATTTAATTCAGAATTAGATTCCCCGCAAAGTTCCTGAATGGCTGTGGGTACAAAACGGGCATGATCTCTTGTATTGGTATTTTCCCGCATGAAAAAATTTCCATCCGATTGAATCAGTAAAACAAATGCTTTTTCCAGTGCAGTATCAATTACCAAAAACATAGATCAATCAGACTTTGATAGAATTTGACAAAAATAGGTTGGCAGGTTCACTGAAATGTAGTCAATTTGCTTAATAATTTTTAGCATGGCAAAAGAAATCATCCAAACCCAGGCAGCACCCGCACCTATTGGTCCCTATAACCAGGCCATCAAGGCCAATGGAATGGTTTTCGTGAGTGGTCAGGTGGCTATTATTCCGGAGACAGGTGAATTGGAAATCTCTAATATCCAATCAGAGACTCACCAAGTTATGAAGAACTTAACCGCCATCCTGGAAACTGCAGGCACCAGTTTAGATCAGGTAGTAAAGACTACCATATTCCTGTCTGACATGTCTTTATTTGCTCAGGTAAATGAAGTGTACGGATCCTATTTTACCGCTGCCTTTCCTGCCCGCGAAACCGTTGCTGTAAAAGGTTTGCCAAAGGGCGTGAATGTTGAAATCAGTGTGATTGCACTGGCATCATGATTGGGCAACTGCCTGGTAACGCGTTTTAAAAATCTGTTGTACACCGGGCGGCAGACTAATGAGTAGAAGTCGGTTATTGAAATTATCCGGCGCCCCACTCAGGTTTTCCAGTGCAATGCTGTTTCTGTCATCGGGGGTGAATACTTGTAATACGGGAAATGATCTGTCGGGCAGCAGGGTCAGTTGAATATCTTTATTTCTAAGAATGCATCTCTGCTCTTCTCCTTCCTCCTCCATCCATACAAAACCATTGTCCAGGTGAATCCCTGCAAGAGAGCACCCCTTCAGAAATCTTTCATCCGGTATCAATTGTCCGGTAGGCAATAACTCCGCATCGTATTCCATCTTTCTGTGGGTATTGAATTCAAGTTCCCACTCATCTACTTTTCCCCCCAGGGTAAAATATGGATGCCATCCCTCGGCCAATGGAATTTCAAATTCATTTTCATGCCAAACCATACTGGTCACACTCAGCATTGCTTCTTTTCCTAAAATCCATTCCAGCCTGACCCGGTAGGGAAATGGATATCCCGGATCCCATCCATCATACTCCGATTCCAGCACAACCATCGCGCCTTTTTCATCTGCCCGGGTTTCTACTAGTTGAAATAGGCTATCATACATCAGCCCATGGATAGCATGGGCCCCCAGGTATTTTTTTTGTATCCGATAGGTGGTGCCCAGCCAGCTATACTCTCCCTTTCGCATGCGACAGACGAAAGGACTTAATCGGGCACCCTGAAAGGCGTCAGCTATTTTTTCCCGCGCAGCGGATAAATCATCCAACCCATTTACCAGATTGACCGATTTTCCTTTGACGGGAATCATATAACGGTTGAGAATACCGCCCAGCGAAAGAATTTCAGCTGAAATACCGCTATCCTCCGACAGTTGAAAAACGGTAAATCCCTGCTCCTCCCGAATATGTACTGAAAATGACATATCCGAAAATAAGCCAATTTTAAGCTTATCCGGGAACGGACTGATTGTTAAAAAACTAACAACCGTTAACGTGGTGATAGAAAATGCTATTTTTGCCACTCAATTTTGTGTGCATGGCTTATATCCCCCGCAATTCTATTCGCATGGTGACTGCCACCAGTTTGTTCGATGGACATGATGCTTCCATCAACATCATGCGTAGAATATTCCAGTCGAAAGGGGTGGAGATTATCCACCTGGGTCATAACCGCAGTGTTCGGGAAATAGTGGAATGTGCCATTCAGGAAGATGTGCAAGGAATTGCGGTAACCAGTTACCAGGGTGGCCACCTGGAATTTTTCAAATACATGAAAGACCTGCTCGATGAATGGGGCTGTGGTCACATAAAGATTTTTGGAGGGGGTGGTGGAACCATCCTTCCGGCTGAAATAGAGCAACTGCATCAATATGGAATTACCCGTCTGTATAGTCCGGATGACGGGCGCAAGATGGGATTGGAGGGAATGATCGAAGATGTAATTCAGCACTGTGATTTTGCCTTGCCTGATATAGATCATACCCTACCGGCTCATGACCTTCATAGCAACATCAAAAAGCTTTCCCGCAGCATTACCATGGCGGAGAAAGGATTGATCAAGGGAACGTCGGTGAACACTGCTCATCGAATACCGGTGATAGGAATAACAGGAACGGGTGGAGCAGGAAAGAGTTCTGTTACGGATGAATTGGTCAGAAGGTTTTTATTAAAAACGAGCGGAAAGAAACTTGCCATCATATCGGTGGATCCATCCCGTAAAAAAACCGGCGGCGCTTTGCTGGGTGACCGCATCCGAATGAATGCCATCAATCATCCGGATATTTTCATGCGCAGCATGGCTACCAGAAATGATAACAAGGCATTGAGTCTTTATGTACCCGAAGCGGTAGCTCTCTGTAAAAATGCTGGCTTTGATGCTATCATGGTGGAATCAGCTGGGGTGGGACAAAGTGATGCTTCCATTGTGGAGGGCTCTGATGTAAGTATATATGTAATGACCCCGGAATATGGCGCTGCTACTCAACTGGAAAAGATCAACATGCTTGACTTCGCTGACCTGATTGTTATCAATAAATTCGATAAACCGGGATCAGAAGATGCCTTACGTGATGTCGGTAGGCAATACCGTCGTAACCACCAAATTTGGGATGAAGATGCCGATTTGCCGGTCGTGGGAACCATCGCCGCTCAATTCAATGATGCAGGTGTGGATGAACTATTCGCACGGCTCATGCAAATAGTAGAAAAGAAAACCGGGGTACAATTGCTGCCTGAAATCGCTGACCGGCTTCCCGATTTAGCCGGTATGTCTCGGGTGCAAATCATTCCCTCTGCCCGTGCCAGGTATCTTTCAGAGATTACGGATACGCTTACTGGCTACGACCGCCAATGTAATGAGCAGGCAAAACTTGCGACACAGTGGTATCAGCTGGAAGGTGCTAAAAACACGTTGATTAGTGCAGGAGGAAATAAGGCCATGTTGGATGCCTTACAAGAAAAGATCGATGAAATCTGTCAACAATTGCTTCCTGAAACCATAGAGTTGGTTAAGAGCTGGCCTGCCCGCTTGGAACAATATTCCGGGGCCTTTCTCACCTATCAGGTGCGCGGACAGGAATATAAGCAACCACTTCAGTTTACTACCCTCAGCGGTACTGCTGTTTCCAGGGTTAGTTTACCTCGTTTTTCAGATTGGGGTGATTGGGTAAAATGGCAGATGCAGGAAAACCTGCCGGGCTTTTTCCCTTTTACTGCCGGTGTTTTTGAATTAAAAAGAAAAGACGAAGACCCTACGCGTATGTTTGCAGGGGAAGGTCCACCCGAAAGAACTAACAAGCGCTTTCATTATTTATCTCAAGACCAGCCGGCTATACGCTTATCAACCGCCTTCGACAGTGTTACATTATATGGCGAAGATCCTGCTCTGCGTCCTGATATTTATGGCAAAGTGGGTAATAGCGGTGTTAGCATTGCTACCCTGGATGATGCCAAAAAATTATACAGCGGCTTTGATCTTTGTGATCCGCGCACATCAGTGAGCATGACCATCAACGGGCCGGCTCCTATATTGCTGGCCTTCTTTCTCAATGCTGCCATTGATCAGCAATGTGAAAAATGGATCACTGATAATCATCAATGGCAGCGGGTAGAACAATGGATGCAACAGCATCTTCTGGAAAAAATCAGACCTGTTTATTCTGATACGCAACAGGTGGGTTTGTTGCCAGAGGGTAATAATGGGTTAGGATTGCGCTTGTTGGGAGTGAGTGGTGATCAGGTATTGCCCGGGGAAGTATATGAACAGATTCGGGAGAAAACCTTATCGCTGGTAAGAGGGACCGTTCAAGCTGATATACTAAAGGAAGATCAGGCACAGAATACCTGCATTTTTTCCACGGAGTTCGCACTGCAATTAATGGGAGATGTGCAGGTTTATTTCAGTGAACACCAGGTGAGAAATTTTTATAGCATCAGTATCAGTGGGTATCACATTGCTGAGGCCGGTGCCAATCCGATAACACAACTGGCATTCACCTTAGCCAATGGTTTTACCTATGTTGAATACTTCCTGAGTCGGGGTCTATCCATTGATGACTTTGCCGGTAATCTTTCTTTCTTTTTTAGCAATGGAATGGATCCTGAATACAGTGTAATTGGCCGGGTAGCCCGTCGCATTTGGGCGAAGGCAGTTCGCTATAAATACAAGGGGAATAGTCGCTCTCAAAAACTTAAATATCATATTCAGACCAGTGGCCGAAGCCTGCATGCGCAGGAAATTGATTTCAATGACATCAGAACTACCCTTCAGGCCTTGTATGCTATTTATGATAACTGTAATAGTCTGCACACCAATGCATACGATGAAGCCATCACTACGCCCACGGAGGAAAGTGTGAGAAGGGCGATGGCCATTCAATTGATCATTAACCGGGAATTAGGAACCGCCCTCGCTGATAATTTTATTCAGGGAAGTTATTTATTGGAGGCATTGACTGATCTCGTTGAAAAAGCCGTTCTCGCTGAATTTGACCGGATTTCTGAGAGAGGCGGAGTGCTGGGAGCCATGGAACGTATGTACCAAAGACACAAGATTCAGGAAGAGAGCATGTACTACGAAACCAGAAAACATTCCGGCGAATTGCCCATCATCGGAGTAAATACCTTCCTCAGTAAGAAGGGGAGTCCCACCCTTATTCCTGATGAAGTAATCCGCAGTACCAGAGAGGAGAAAGATCAGCAAATAGCCAACCTGCAGACATTTCAGGAAAGAAATGCTGAACAGGCCAAAGCAGCGCTGAAAAAATTACAACAGGTAGCTCTGAGCAACGGAAACTTGTTCACCGAACTCATGGAAACAGTTAAATACTGCTCTCTCGGGCAAATTACTGCTGCCCTCTACCAGGTGGGTGGGCAATACAGAAGAAACATGTAAATCCCCGACTATTTTATATCACGACATATCTTTAATTTTGGTGATGCGCTTAATTATAACCACCCTGTTATTTAGTATCTCGGTCTCTGCTGTTTTGGCTCAGCCCGGTCGTCGCTTTGATACCACCATGAAAATTGGTAAAGCCGGATTTAGAATTAGTTGCAATAACAAAGGAATGGAGAAAAATAGCCTGACCATTGCTCCGGTTGGTTTTGAAAATGGTGCCCGGGATGTAACGATTGACGTAAAGGGAAGAGTGAACAAAGCAGAAGTAGATGATCTCAATATGGACGGATTCCCTGATATGATTCTATATATTAATGTTCCCGGAGAGAAACCTAAAATCAACATCATTGCAGTTAGTTCAGATAAGAACCAGGGATTTCTTCCTATTTATTTTCCGGATATTCTCGATGATCCGAAAATTAAACCCGGCTACAAGGGAGGAGATGAATATTATCTGATGGAAGGAAATCTGGTGAGAAGATTCCCTTTATATAATACACAGGATACTACGAACACTCAGCCAACAGGGATGTACCGTCAAGTGATGTATCGGGTGGGTATGGGTGATAGGGGAGAACTAAAATTCAAAGTAGCTCGTAGCTACGACTATGCCCGGCAGCAGCAGTAAATCTGCTTCGTTTCATAGCTTTAATTTTTTATGAACAGCAGGTAACCTGCCTTTTTTCTCTTACCTTCATCAAGAGCCTTGACTTTTGTAGCATTGACCGGTGCTGTCTGAAATTTTATTGTTTTTTACACCACATGTATACTATATGAAAAAATGGTTTGCTGCCCTGAGCTGCTGCTCCTTCCTGCTAACAACTTTCGCTCAGGAAAAGGAAAATTTTACTGCCCCCGATCGAGTTACACTACCGAACGGCTGGAGTCTTTCTCCTGCCGGCAGAAGTTTGCCCTTGGGTGATCTTCCCCTGAATATGGTAATCAATCATGCCGGCAATCGGTTGGCCGTGGCGAATAACGGGCAAAGCATACAAAGTATTCAACTGATTGATCCTGTCAATGAAAAGGAACTAGACAGAATTGTTGTAGGCCGCAGCTGGTATGGTCTTGCTTTCAGTGATGATGACAAGACTTTGTATGTAGGTGGGGGTCACGATAACCGGATATTAATTTACAGCACTGAAAATGATCGTCTTCAACTGAAGGACAGCATTCAGTTGGGGAAGAAATGGCCCACCCGAATTGGTCCCGCAGGCATGGCACTCGATGATGAGAGAAAAATTCTCTATGTGGTAACACGGGATGACAAGCAGCTTTATCTGATCGATCTGAATACCCGGGAGGTTACTGCCAAATTCGCATTGGGGGGCGAGGCCTATACCTGCGTCTTGTCGCCTGATCGCAGTGAACTCTACATTAGTTGCTGGGGTTGTGATCGCATCTATGTTTTCCAAACCCAAACACGCACCATTGTTAGAGAAATACCCGTTGGAGATAATCCCAACGAAATGTTGCTCAATAAAAAAGGGGATATTCTATTTGTAGCCAATGCCAATGATAACACTGTCTCAGTGATTGATACGCGGGAGGGCAAGGTCATTGAAACCTTACAGACCAGCTTATATCCTGATGCACCCAGTGGATCAACTACCAATGGTATGGCGCTAAGTAAAGACGAGAAGACCCTTTTCATCGCCAATGCTGATAATAATTGTCTCGCCGTTTTTGATATGAGCCGCAAAGGTCAGAGTAAGGGGAAGGGATTCATTCCGGTGGGATGGTATCCTACCAAGGTTGCCGTGGTGAAGAAAAAAATTTTTGTAACCAACGGCAAAGGATTCAATTCGCTGGCTAACCCTTATGGCCCCAATCCTTTCGGGAATAAACAGATTGTATTACATCATGAGGGCGATCCGAATAAACCCAAGGGAGTACAATATATAGCCGGTCTGTTTCAGGGCACGATGAGTATTTTAGATATGCCTGACCCCAATCAACTGGATGTTTATACCCAACAGGTATATAAAAACACGCCCTATACCAAGGAAAAAGAATTGCAGGCCGGGGGTGAACCCGGAAATCCGATCCCCCAAAAAGTCGGCGATGCGAGTCCGATCAAATATGTATTCTATGTAATCAAAGAAAACAGAACCTATGATCAGGTGCTGGGCGATATAAAGGAAGGTAATGGTGATTCTTCATTGGTTTTATTCGGGGAAAAAATTACGCCCAATCAGCACGCACTTGCTCGCGAATTTGTTTTACTTGATAATTTTTACGTCGATGGGGAAGTGAGCATGGATGGTCACAATTGGACCATGGGAGCTTATGCCACCGACTTCCTGGAAAAGAATTGGGTCAACAGTTATGGCGGACGGGGCGGAAGTTATGACGGAGAAGGGAATCGCCCGGTAGCCAACAATAAAGGCGGTTTTTTATGGGATCATTGCAAGAAGGCCGGTGTTACTTATCGAACCTATGGAGAGTTTACCAATAAAAATCGTCCGACCATACCCTCACTGGAAGGGCAGGTATGCCCCTATTTCAGGGATTATGATAATTCCTTTCCGGATACTTCCCGGTTTTTTCAGTGGAAGCAGGAATTTGATTCCCTCCTGGCTGTGAATGCCGTTCCCCGATTCAATAGCGTTAGATTTGGTAATGACCACACAGAAGGATTAAAGAAAGGTCGCCCTACACCCTATGCCCATGTTGCCGATAACGATCTGGCAGTGGGTATGTTTGTAGAGCACCTTAGTAAAAGTAGTATTTGGAAAGAGACAGCAATTTTTATTATAGAGGATGATGCACAAAATGGAGCTGATCATGTAGATGCTCATCGCAGCACTGCTTATCTCGCCGGAGGTTTTGTAAAACGGAATTTTGTAGATCATACTCCTTACACCACTTCTTCCATGTTGCGTACGATGGAACTTATATTAGGGATACCACCCATGACCCAATATGATGCAGCAGCGACTCCAATGTGGCGTTGTTTTTCACCTCAGGCCAATACCACTGCCTTTATCTGTCGGCCGTCTAATATAAACCTGAAAGAAGTGAATACTGCCATGAATGAGTGGCAACGGTTATCAGAGAAAATGAATTTTGCCAAGGAAGATGATATCCCCGATTTGGAATTCAATCGCGTTCTCTGGCATGGATTAAAAGGATCCAATGTTCCTTTCCCGGGCCCTCGTCGGGCAGCTTTTTATCGCCCGATAAAAAAATTAGATAAAGACGGGGACTAAATTACCTGCCGGAAACAAGAATGATACGGGCTGCTTCGCGAAAATTATTTTCGTCATCCCTCACCCAAACCATGTAAACACCGGAAGCAGGTTTTTGACCTTTGTAATTCTTGCCATCCCAGGTTGCCTGACCGCCCTGTGAGCGTGTCTGAAAGACAAGATTACCATTCAACTCGGTAATTTTTACCAGACTGTTTTCCTTCAACCCACGGATAGCAATTATTCCATTGTAGTCGGGAGGAACGGGGTTGGGGAAAACCAATACCTTTTCGCCTTCCTGCCTTGATTCCGTGGCTGTTCCCCGATAACTACAAATCCCCCGGTCAGTCAAAATAAAAACTTCTCCTGTTTGAGGTTGAATTCCTATTTGAAGAACATTGTTAGATAGTAAGGGACTATTCAATAAATTAAAATACTGAATTACTTCTTCCCCGCTTTCCGATAAAAGCCATAAACCATTTTTTGTTCCTACCCATTTTCGATTAAAGCCGTCAACGGCGATGCATTGCACAGATTGATCCTTGAGCAGGAATCCTGCAAAACTTCCCTGGCGAACTACTGGTCGGTAGGCATCACATCCACTTACTGTAAAGACTTCAGTGGGGCAACGAATGATGCCTATTCCCTGATCTGTTCCTACCCAAATATTTCCGGTACGATCTTTTGCAACAGATAAAACATTGTTAGAGGGGAGATTCCCCTTGCCTAAACCCGTTTCATATTTTTTCCAGCGATCGTCATTCAATACATCAGGGTCACCCGGACTATAACAAATCAATCCATTGTTTTTCGGACTAACCAGCCAGATCTGATCGGTATCATCGCAAAGCAGGTGACCGGCTGCTAATTCATTCAGTGCAAAAGGAACACTATATGGCAGCCATTTACCATCCGGTTTCCTTACATGTAAGTTGGATGCAGCACCGTAGTTACTGACCCACAATCGATTCTTGCTATCAAATGCCAGTCCCCCCACCCGGTAACTTCCCGGATCACCCGCCGCCGCCTGCAAGCTACTGTTGCCTTGTTTATAGATCACAGGCGAAGAGCTATTGCGAAAATGTACCAGTCCCCCTCCATAGCTTCCGGCCCATACGGATTGATCTGTCGGGTCAATGGCAACTGCTATGAAATCAAGAACAGAATCGAGTATCGGTGTATTGAAAAAACTTTTACTGGTCCATTCTCCATTAAAAAAGTAAACTCCATTTCTGTTGAAAAGATAATTCCAGGTTTCGTTGACACTTCCTGCAGCCATCACCAATTGTTGTGCACTTGCTGCCACTGCTCCTGTAGCAATACCCGGGGGGCCGTTAGGAATGAATCTTTCAACAGTTGAGCTATGGAAGGATAATCCACCAAACTGATCCGCGATCCATAATTGATTGCCCTCCAGCAGTGCCGATCGTGGCAATGAAATAACGCCGGGCACCGCAGTTATTTTTTCAATTTGTCCGTTGGTATTGAGTTGAATGACTCTTGCATTTCCACTGTTGGTTCGCTGACCTATCAGCAATCTGTTCTCTGAACTGCTGATATGGGTAATCGGCCAATTTACATCTCTGTACAAAAGTTGCCAGTTGCTTCCTGTCTGAATCAGAAGGCTGTCATTTTTCCAAACCACGAGTTGATTGTTGACAGAAAGTACCTGTTTAACAGATCCGGAAGACAAACCGTTACTTCCACTGATTAGTTGCCAACTGGAGAAGTTGGAAGGGTTGGGTGCATTGCTGGCTATTTGTAAGAGCCCTTCTTCACTTGCCGCGAAGAAAAAATTATTCAATCGGGTGAATGCATTGACATTGGTTTGATTTCCTGTTCTGCCGATGATCCAGGTATCTTTTATCTCGTACTTAATCAGGTTGACTACAATTATACCCAGACCTGTACTCAGGTATGCAAGTCCGTTATCGCAATAAATACTTCGAATGGTTTTATTTCCCGGGAAATTACTTCTTTGGATATCTCCGATGTTTTTGATGTTTCCTTTGGGGGTTAGAACATCGAGGTTGCTGTTGTTATAAGCAATGAGGAGTTGAGTACTATTGTTATCCCATCCTATGGCTGCAACACCTAAATCATTGAGTCCGGTCGACTTGCTGTAACTAGTAATTTCTCTATCTGTATCTAAAGCAAAAATATGGGTAGCGGTAGCTATGTATAATTGATCGCCTTTTACAATTTGTCGGGTATCTGAAAAGTTCAGGTGATCGCGCCATTGTCCGATGGGCTGTAAAGGGGGCTGGGCTGCCAGATGTTTGGAACCTGACAGTACAATTAAACAGATTAAGATAAATCGATGCAAATGTTCTCTCTTTTGAAGCAGCTAAAATTACAAAGGAAAAAGCGGTAAACTATTTTTTGACTCAGGAATGTAGGGTTTTTCGGATAGCAGTGCGATTCATCACCCACATAACAGTCAATAATAATAGTGTGGCAGCCACTGTGAGAAGAGAAGGAAAAGGCGAAATCTCTATCGATTGTTTAGCCAGCCAAACTTTCAGTACCCCTTGTAAAATGGCTACTGTAATTAGGCCCATTATGACCATCACAATCTGCGATGGAAGAAATTTCTTCAGTAAAAACCCGGAGAGCTGATCGGGGGAGGCGCCAATTTGCAATAATAATCGGATTTCATCCTTTCTTCCGGTAATGCTCAGCTGGATGAATAAAGACAAAACCAGCAGTGCAAAGACAAGCAGGAGAATCCCTGAAAATCCGGCTATGCCGGCAACCCATTGAACCACTTGCCGGTAATGGCTGAAACGTGTTTTTTCCTGATCAGTACGCAGTTGGTTTTTTTGTAGGAATTGGTTCAGGGCGGGAGAGGAGGCATCATTGGTTTTGATTACGACCCGCGAAGGTTTTCTCCTCTCCTGTGTTCCGAAACGTTGATTGGCCCATTCCATAAATGAAGTGGGTACAACCAGAGATTGGATGCGGTCGCTCATACCTACAACCCTTCCTTTTAACAAAATGGTCTGGCCTGCCCCACTGACACCGATTTGAAAGGAAAGCATTTGGATAATTTCCGGACTTAACTGGGGCAATTGTTGAGCCAGTGCGAATTGAAAATTATACAGATCCAGGAAGAGGGTGGGAAGAATGACAGGCACAAAGGGGTCTCCCTCTTTCCAGTCCCAATTTTTGGGTAACTGATCAATGAATGCTGCCGGCAATGATTCAAAGCTGGCATCTGTTTGGAAGGGGAATTGCTCACTATTGATGCTGAGGGTGGCTTTGAAGTAAGCAGGTTGTACAACACCTACAGCACTTACTTCCGGTAATTTTCGCAGTTCTTCAATCTCTTCGTCTTGCAGGGAAGTTTTATCGAGGTTATTGCTGTTGAGCTCTCGGTTGACTACCAGATATTGGTTGGTGGCATTTCTTGTCTTCTCTCGGTTCAATAAGTACGAAAAATTACTTTGTAGCTGAACAGAAAGAAGAAGGAGAACGGCTGCAATCCACAATCCTGCAGAGCCAATGCGGCCTCTCCAGTTACCACTGCTGTTCTGAAGCAGTTTGTCTAACAGTTGAGATAATTCCTGCTTCATCGCTATAATTGCAACTGTTGGTGATAAGAAAAATAATTGTCCGGCTCAAGATCTACCAGAATAATTCCTGCCCCTCTTTGTTCAACAACTATTTTGATCAATTCAATTGCTTTTTCTCTGTTGGAGTGATCGAGGTGGCTGAAGGGTTCGTCTAAAATGAGCCATTGGAAGGGTTGTACGAGTGCCCTAAGAATCGCTGCCCTTTGCTGTTCACCAAAGCTGCAAATACCTGCATGGGTGTCAAGTAGGGTATTGATGCCTAATTGCGCGGCCATTTCCTCTATTGGCATTTCCCGGAGTGGCTGATTGGGTAAATATTTCTTCAATTCCGTGTTTTCACGGATAGTGAGTTCCGTGAATAAACGGAGGTCTTGAAAGATAATCGCCATTTTTTCTCTCCGGATAAGAGCCAGTTCTTCAGCCGGGCAGCTGACCGGGTCAATACTACCCAGTTGGATATTGCCTGAATAGTCTTTTCTTAATCCGGCCATGTAATGAACCAATGTCGTTTTTCCCCTTCCGCTGGGTGCGGTAATTTTAATCAGGGTACCTGCGGGTAGGGTAATATCTTTTCCCCAAATATCTGATCCGGCTGCCATGGGTTTGTCCTGCAGGGGTCGGGGCATTAGATGGTGCAGCCGGATATCCATTATTTATTCATTAAACTATCTTCCACCAAATCTTCAACTTTAATCTCATCATCTTCAAATGTCCAATTCAATTCTTTTGCTAAACCTGCTAGCATTTTTGTGAGAGATACCAGACTATTGGTTTTTTCATCTTGCAGGGTTAATTCAATATTATTGTGTAAGGACTTCCCGTCAAAATTATCATTCGTTACCGTTAACTCTTTTAAATGGGAAGAAACAATTTGAAAGGAACGTGAGATGCTATAATCAAGATCAGCTGTCTGCATACCCTGGAGGGTGGCGGCTATATTTAAATAGAATAAACTAGTAGCCGCATTGTTTTGTCGGAAAACAGCTTGATTGATGAATTCATTGGTTTTTCCTGCATTGGCCAGGTAGTTGGCATAAACGGAAGAGTCACTCGCGATAAAAAGATTTTTTTCATCACCCATCACAAATACATTCAGTAATCGATATTCCGGAACCGAGCGATAGACATTTCCTGTTTTC
>JBIIRN010000058.1:0-9819 GCA_044341525.1 Sediminibacterium sp.
CTGCATCAATTCAGTGAGGGGGGCTTGTTCAAACAAGAATTGGCCCTCTTCTTTGCTGAGGAACTCCAGGTTCAATGCGCGTTGGTACAGATCGGCTAAGTGCATGGGGTAATGATCTCCGGGCCGCAAAGTTACACCACCCCCGGGAAAGCAGCCACCTGAATTTTTATTTTAACAAGGCCGTTCAGAGTACCTTTGCAGATAAGAATTGATTTACGGTTATGAAGCGCAGGTGGGGGTTGATCTTATTTGGGTTGTTTTGTGCCGGAATTCTCCGGGCTCAGGAGGAATTTGTTCCCCCGCAGGCCAACCTGATTACGCGCTTTTCCTTTTATCAGTTGGGGGGTGGCATTATTGTAGTGCAGGGTTTGCTGGAAGGCAGACAAGACACTTTGAATTTTGTTATGGATACCGGTAGTGGTGGAATTTCACTTGATTCCGCAACAGTAGACCGTTTAGAACTTCCCCTGACTCCCTCCGGTAGAATCATTCGTGGGTTGAATGGTGTGCGGCAGGTAAACTTCGTTAACCGGCAGACATTGCGGCTGCCCGGACTATCAGTAGAAAATCTGGACTTCCATGTCAACGATTATGAATTACTCAGCAGGGTGTATGGAGTGCGCATTGACGGGATTATCGGTTTCAGTTTTTTCCGAAGGTTCATTGTAAAAGTGGATTATGAGCAGGATATACTCGAAGTGTATTCTCCGGGAACATTGAAATATCCACGTGGCGGGTATTTGTTGAAGCCCCAATTTACCACCCTTCCCTTGCAACCGGCCTTTCTCAATGATCATCGGCCTATCTCCGGACGTTTTATTTTTGATACGGGTGCCGGACTAAATATATTGTTGTCGGAAGATTTTGTTTTGGACAGCTCTGTATTCAAGCGGGGACGTATTTTTTATCCTACCCAGGCGGAGGGGTTGGGGGGGAAAAAGCAGATGTCACTGGGGTTGTTGCGTGAATTCAGAATTGGAACCTATAAGTTTAAAAATATACCGGTACATATTTTTTCAGATGATTACAACGTAACGGCTTATCCTCAAATGGGGGGCTTAATCGGGAATGATCTCATGCGCCGGTTCAATATGATCATCAATTATCCTGATCAGATCATTCATATCCGACCCAACAAACATTTTTTCGAGCCCTTTGATTATTCCTACACGGGACTCGCCTTTTATCTCTTTAATGGTCAGGTAAGGGTGGAAGACATCATGCCCGGGTCTCCTGCAGAGAAAGCGGGGTTTCAGCCCGGAGATATAATTTTTTCAGTAGATAAAACGATTACACGAGATATACGAACTTATCGGAACATGTTCCAGAATAGCCTGGGCCGTGTGCCGGTGATGGTGATTCGGGAAGGGAAACCCTTATTGCTGAACATGGAAGTGAAGGATATTCGCAAGCAGCGACGCAGGTAAAAAAATTTTTTCGGGGGAAAGCAGGTAAATTGCACCCCGGCCATTGACAGAAAGCAGAAACTATGATTCATTTTGAGCGGTTCATCTTGGAAAATGGGTTACGGGTGTTGGTGCATGAGGACCAGGATACGCCTATGGCTGTGGTGAATGTGATGTATGATGTGGGCGCAAGGGATGAGCATCCTGACCGGACCGGCTTTGCGCATTTGTTTGAGCACCTCATGTTTGGGGGAAGTAAGAATATTCCCGATTATGATGAACCCCTGCAACGAGCCGGAGGAGAGAACAATGCTTACACGACAAATGATCTTACAAATTATTATTGTCAATTACCTGCCAGTAATATAGAGACTGCTTTTTGGCTGGAGAGTGACCGGATGATGGAGTTGGCATTTACGAAAAAGAGTCTCAATGTGCAGCGAAAGGTGGTTTGTGAGGAGTTTAAAGAGCATTATCTGAATCGCCCTTATGGCGATATCTGGCATAAAATGCGAGCACTTTGCTATCAGGTCCATCCTTATCGTTGGATGACCATCGGACAAGAACTGAGTCATGTGGAGAAGGCATCAATGGAAGATGTGCAGTCCTTTTTCTATAAGCATTACCGCCCGGCCAATGCAATTCTGGTAGTAGCCGGTGCTGTGAAAACCGAACAGATAAAAGAGTTGGCGAATAAATGGTTTGGACCGATTCCATCCGGTGAAAAATATAATCGTACTCTTCCGGCGGAGCCGATACAAAGTGCTGCCCGACATACAGATGTTCATGCCAATGTTCCCGCCAATGCCCTTATCATGGCCTGGCACATGGATGCAAGATTAGAGCCGGGGTATTACGCGGCCGACCTGATTACTGAAATTTTAGGGGGAGGAAATTCTTCGAGATTGTATCAGGCATTGGTAAAGGAACAAAAGATTTTCTCGGCACTCGAGGTACATCATTTTGGTAGTACCGATAAGGGTTTGCTAGCGCTTGAATCCAGACTGGTAGACGGAGTTAATTTTGATGCAGCCCAGGCTGCTTTACAGAAAGAGTTAGATAGACTCCTGGTAGATTCCGTTGCGGAGGCAGAGCTGGAAAAAGTAAAAAACAAAACAGAGAGCATGATTGTATTCGAAGACATGAGTCTCACCAACCGGGCTGCCAGTCTCGCTCATTATGAATTACTGGGGGATGCGTCTTTGATGAATACAGAGTTAGAAAGATATCGTTCTGTAACGGCGGCAGATATTTTGACAACAGGTAAGAAGATCTTCCGCCGGGAAAACAGCAACACATTGTTTTATCATGCCGGCAAGTCATCACATGCTTAACAGAAAACAACCTCCTCCATTACAAAATGCTGCTGATATGGCGCTGCATTTGCCACCCTATCAGCATTTTACCCTGCGCAATGGGGTACCGGTATATTCGGTAGAAGCCGGTTCGCAGGAGGTAGTTCAGGTCGAGTTGCTGTTTTTTGCCGGACTCTGGTATGAAGATTTTTCGATGCAGGCTGCGACTACCAATTTTTTACTCAAGAATGGTACTCGCCACAAGACTTCTTTTCAATTGAATGAACAGGTAGAATATTATGGTGCTTACCTGAACCGTGGCTGTTTCAATGATGTAGCGAATATAACCTTGCATTGTCTAAATAAGCACCTGACGGCATTGTTACCGGTTTTGACGGAAGTCCTGACCGAATCGGTGTTTCCTGAAGATGAATTAGCCATCTACCGCAACAATCAATTGCAGCGACTCCATATCAATCTGAAGAAATGTGATTTTGTTGCCAACCGGCTGATGGATGTTTACCTTTTTGGCGAACAACATCCCTATGGGCGGTATTCAACGGAGGAAGCCTATGAAGCGATTACCAGGGAGCAATTGCTGGCCTTTTATGATCGGTATTATGTGAAGGGGTCCTGTATGATTCTTGTTTCAGGTCGATTACCGGCTGATCTCCGGCAGCAACTGGAAACTTGTTTAGGAGATTTGCCCTTGACCGGGCACAGGCCTTCTGACCGGGAGCATGTATCGGTTCCCGCAAAGCAGCGTACCTATCGCGTCATGAATGATGAACAGGGAATACAGGGTGCGATTCGTATGGGTGTCGTTTCCCCCGGCAGAAAGCATCCCGATTTTGTTGGATTACAGGTATTGAATCATATACTGGGAGGATATTTCAGTTCCAGGTTGATGAGTAATATTCGGGAAGACAAGGGGTATACCTATGGAATTCATTCCTATCTGCAGACGCATTTACATGGAAGTAGCTGGTACATCAGTACAGAAGCGGGTCGCGAGGTATGTGAGGCAGCCATCAAGGAAGTGTACGCTGAAATGGCATTGTTGTGCAAGGAAGAAGTGAGTCGTGAAGAACTCGATAATGTACGTAATTATATGTTGGGCGGACTGATGGGTGATCTGGATGGACCTTTTCAGATCATGGCTCGCTGGAAGAATTATTTATTGAATGAACTCCCTGATCATTATTTTGAGGATAGTGTTGCTACGATTCGATCAATGACGCCACAACGGTTGCAGGAGTTGGCTAACCGGTATCTTCAGTCCGATGCCTTTTATGAGCTGGTGGTGGTATGATGTTTGGTTCTATCATTCAATCTGTTCGTTGTTAATTCTCGGGAATCTGTAGATTAATCATTAAATTTGGTGACCAACTAGTATTGATTTTACTATGACTCGCTTTATCATTAAAACCCTTTCTACCTCAGTCGCTGTATTGCTCGCTGCTTATGTGCTCAAGGGTGTTTATGTGGCTGACGTGACTACTGCTATTCTCGTGGCAGTGGTGCTGGGATTACTTAATAGTTTTATTCGCCCTATTCTGGTATTGTTGACCATACCCATTACCATTGTAACATTGGGCTTGTTTCTGATTGCCATTAATTACTTTATTATTCATATGACCACCCGGCTTGTACCCGGTTTTCAGGTCGATGGCTGGTTTCCGGCCCTGCTTTTTTCAATTATTGTCAGCGTTGTTTCCTCTGTAATCGAGGCAATAGCCGGTTCCAAGGAATAGATCAGCCAATTTTAAATTCAATTTAGTGGGATAAAGGGGGGAAATTTGCCCGTTTCCGGTGGTTTCTATCCGATTTTGAACGTTTTCACCCTTTTTTCCTCTCTTACGGCTACCGTTCATCCTTTTATTTTGCCGTTTATCCTTTTTGTACGGAATATTTATTCTGGGAGTAAAGACGTAATAACTTGATAATCAATATAAAGTGCATTATTAGCATCCTTCCAAAACCGATTACTAAATTTAATTAGGTACTTTGTAATGCATAGTACTAAAAATATCCCTATCTTTGTCTTGTCAAAGCGAGTAAAACAATTAAAAACATAAACAATAAAAACTTTCAACCATGAAAACAAATCTCAACAACATCCGAATCACTGAAAATGGTTTCAGTGTAATCGAATCAACCCTGGTACCTGAGTCAGTAACTGCTACCCGCATGGAAGCCATCCAGCCCTCTGTGTTTGGAATAGCGGATCTCTGGAAATTGGAAAGAAGCAGAAGAACGCGCCAGGTTCGTCGCCATTTTACCTTTTAAGAATCAGCCACTTTTTTTATCAGAAAAAAATTAATTGTATGGACATTCAGAATACCCAAAGTCAGATGCGCAAAGGTGTGCTGGAGTTCTGCATTCTTTCTATCATCAGGCAGGGAGAAGTTTATCCCAGTGATTTGGTGGAAAAAATGAAGTCCGCCAACCTGCACATATTGGAAGGCACTTTGTATCCATTGCTCACTCGTCTGAAGAATGCCGGCTTGCTCACTTATCGCTGGGTGGAAAGCAATAGCGGTCCCCCGAGGAAATATTTTGCCATGACTGAAGAGGGCCTCCAGTTTTATCAAGAGCTGGAAAGTACCTGGCAGGAATTGGCAGGAGCTGTAGCAGCCCTTACCCGCTCCGAAAAATCCGAATCCGACACCTCCAAACCAACCACCACTTCTTTATCAACTGAGTAAGGTAAAGAATGACTAAAAAACTATCATTATGAAAAAGGTAATTAACATCAATTTCCAAGGCAGGGTAATACCCATCGAGGAGTCTGCCTTTGAATTACTGAAAGCTTATACCGACAGTCTGCGTCGCTGCTTTGCCCAGGAAGAGGGGAAAGACGAGATCATCAACGATATTGAAAGCCGTATTGCTGAGTTATTCGGTGAAGCACTCAAAAAAGGAAGTGTTTGTATCACAGACGATCAGGTGAATGCTATCATTGATAATATGGGTCGCCCCGAAGATCTGGAGCAGGGCACTGCTTCCGGTTCGACTACCGGAGCGACTGCTGAAACCCACAGCAACTATAGCAGCCAATCTATTCCGCAGGGGCAGCGCGGTAAACTTTTCAGAGATGAAAATGATCAAATTGTGGGGGGTGTATGTAGTGGTATTGCCCATTATTTCGGTATTGATCCTTCTATTGTTCGGGTAGCATTTGTTCTTGCAACGGTTGGATGGGGTACGGGTGTTCTCTTATACCTGGTACTATGGGTTGTCTTACCCGGAAGCAAGATGCAACCCGGAGCAAAAACCAAGCGCCTATTCAGAAATCCCGATCAAAAGGTAATCGCCGGGGTAGCCAGTGGTATCGCCAGTTATTTTGACATAGCCGTATGGATTCCCCGACTGATTTTTGCTTTACCGCTCATTTCAGGAATTTTTACTTCCCTCATCAATACGCTTTTTGGTGTATGGTATTGGAGTAATGAACCCATTTCGCATATTGTCTTTTCATCATTCGGAGGAACATTGTTGATAGTGTATCTCGTATTATGGGGTATCATACCTGAAGCCAAAACTGCTACGGAAAAATTAGAGATGCGCGGGGAGAAGGTAGACCTGAACAGCATTAAAAATACAATTCAGGAAGATTTACAGGCCTTTGCTGCCCGTGCAGAAAAGTGGGGAAAGGAAGTAAATGATAAGGCACAAGTTTTTGGTAAGGATGTATCTGAAACAGTAAAAAGTACTGCTCAAACAGCTTCATCAACGGTTACTCCCATTGCCAAAAGTGGAATAAGTCGCCTGGCTATTGCCATAGGAATCATCTTCAAGGCCTTTTTCATGTTCATCTTCGGTGTGATTGCTTTTACCTTATTGATTTCACTGGTAGCCATTCTGATTGCCGGAACTGCCGTATTCCCGCTAAATGATTTTCTTCTTGATGGGTTCACTCAGCAACTGCTGGCATGGCTTTTCCTGCTGTTCTTCTTTGGGGTGCCCATCATAGCAATTGTTACCAGTCTCATCCGTAGATTGATGGGAGTAAAAGCGGGTAATAAATATATCGGATATACATTTTCCGGACTTTGGGTAATTGGTTTGATCAGTGGTATACTGCTGGCTTCTTCCATCAAAAAAGATTTTGTGGTGAAGGTTCGTGACAGAAAGGAGAGCACATTGATTCAGCCGTCTAATGGTAAGTTACTGGTACGTCTGAAAGAAGCCAACATCACCCGTTCTTTTGGTCCCGGTATCAAAATGGATGGCCTGGTTAGATTAGCCGGTGATAGCATTCAGATGAGTAATATCAAATTGCGCATTGAAAAAAGTAGCGATTCATTGTATCACCTGAATTCTACCCGGATTAGTTATGGTAAAAACGATGACAAAGCTTCTTCTTCATTATCAGCTATGCAATTTGGGTTGGAACAAAAAGACTCTGTGTTATTATTAGACAGGGGAATCATACTTCCGCCCGGCGCAAAATTTCGGAACCAGCAAATGATACTTACGCTGCAGGTTCCGGTTGGGAACAAAGTGGTAGTTGACCGTTCTGTAAAGCGCAAATATTTTTTCTTCAACTTTTCAGAACTCAACAATGGCGATGAATGGGAGGAAGAAGATAAGGATGAGAACTGGAGAAGTGGTGTAGAATATATCATGACAGAAAAAGGGTTAATAAAAACCGGAAATGTTATCGAAGAAAAAAGCTGGGAAGATATTGATGAAGAAGATTTTTCTTCTCCTGACTCCCGCAAAAGTCGTCGCCAGCTTGAACGTGAACTGGAAAAAAAGAACCGGGAGTTAGAAAGATTGAAGGAAGAGCAGGAGGGAGTGGGAGAGGCACAAAAAGTGACTATGAGTAAAGATAAAGAACAGGTGAGTTTCTTTGCCCGAATGACAGCTGCCTGGCAAAGGGTGGTCCAGGTGCCTACCGAACGCGCCACAGCAACTGCGCTCATGTTTGCCCATAAAATGATTTAGGTTTGGTTTTTTTGATTCAGTGGGGCTGTCTGAAAAGATGGCCCCTTTTATTTTTATAGCCCCTGCGCTTCCTGTATTTTTGCAGCAAAATTCAGCACGAATGAAAAATACCCCTTTCACCCATTTACATATAGCCCTCGGAGCCAAGATGGCTGAATTTGCCGGTTATAATATGCCCATCAGTTACACCGGTATTAATGATGAACACCAAACGGTGAGAAAGCAGGCAGGTGTATTTGATGTGAGTCATATGGGGGAATTTATCCTGAAAGGGCCTGAGGCACTCGATCTGATACAACGGGTCACCAGCAATGATGCATCCCGGTTGGTGGAAGGTCAGGCACAATACAGCTGTTTTACCAATGATCAGGGTGGTATAGTTGATGACCTGATTGTTTACTGTCTTATTCCTCATCAGTCTTATATGCTGGTGGTCAACGCCTCTAACATTGAAAAAGATTGGCAATGGCTCGAAAAGCACAATACCAAAGGGGTAGAGATGCATAATATCAGCGACAAAACCTGTTTGCTGGCTATTCAGGGACCTGAAGCTAATAAGATTGTGCAGCAGCTCACTGAAACGGAAATCATGAACCTCAAGTATTACACTTTTGTAAGAGGTACAGTTGCCGGCATTCCTAATGTAATTATCAGTGCAACCGGTTATACCGGTGCCGGTGGCGTGGAGATTTATTTTGAGGATGCCGGAGATGCCGCCGTTACTATATGGAATGCTTTGATGGAAGCGGGTAAAGGATATGGGTTAAAACCAATCGGATTGGGTGCACGCGATACCCTTCGGCTTGAAATGGGCTATTGTTTATACGGAAATGATATTAATGACAATACTACTCCTTTGGAAGCAGGTCTCGGCTGGATCACTAAATTCACTAAGTCCTTTACTGCACATGAGATATTAACTGCTCAAAAAGCTGCCGGAGTGACCAGAAAACTCGTGGGCTTCGAAATGGTTGATAGAGGTATTCCCCGCCATGATTATCCCATACAGGATGAAGCCGGTAATGAGATTGGTATAGTTACCAGTGGCACCCAATCACCTTCTTTGGGAAAAGCCATAGGCATGGGATATGTTCATGTTTCCCACTCTGCCGAGGGTTCACTTATCTATATCATGATCCGACAGCAACCGGTGAAAGCCGTGGTTGTAAAACCGCCTTTTCGGGTATAAGTGGTTATCTGTATAGCTGATCTGTCTGCGGTTTTCTTTTCACAATCAAGACCCGCTCTTTGTCGAGAAGCATATAACCATATTCATAACAAAAGAAATACTGTCGGCCCTGCCGATTGGTATAGGTATGGGTGAAGAACTGGAATCGGAAGCCCTGGCTAAAAAGCCGGTACTGTGGGGCTCTTGCCATAAAGTGTTTGTCTCTCAAAAACCCCTCTAAAATTTTTCTGTTCTTCCGTAGGTTTTGATTGATGTTGCGCACATACAAATTTGTCTCGCTATAAGATCGGTTGTTGAATACATTTCTACAATATTCATTGCAAAATTTTTTATCCGACCTGCCTTTCAGCTGTTTCTGGCAGGTCAGGCATTTTTTTTCCTGTTCTGTCATGTCATTCATTTTTGTTAAGTGAAAATAGATTCCGGTCGCCCGGCCTGCAAGCGTATTTGTACGTGAAGAATACCCACTTATCACCGGGAATCAATTGCTTTTAAGTAGTTAGATTCGTTTATAAGTGCTTATTATTCGTTTCTCTCTTTTTCTGCCAATCATATTTGTGACGTAAAAAGCAGCAGGTGCTGCTATTCATTAAAAAACAGAAGAAATATGAGTATGAATCAGGTAAAAAACAAAGTCCAGTTAATCGGACACCTCGGGCAGGATCCCGACATCAAAACCTTTAATGGGGACAAAAAAGTGGCGAACATGAGTCTGGCCACCAATGAGCAGTACAAAAATGCACAAGGTGAAAAGGTGACGGAAACGCAATGGCACTCCATTGTTGCCTGGGGTAAATTGGCCGAAATTGCCGAGAAGTATCTGTCCAAAGGAACAGAAGTAGTGGTAGAGGGGAAGCTAGTCAACAAACAGTATACCGATAAACAGGGTATCAAAAGAAATGTGACGGAAATTCAGGCAAATGAACTGCTGATCTTATCTAAAAAATAGATCATGGTACCGTGGCTGTTTCAGCAA
>JBIIRN010000059.1:0-9813 GCA_044341525.1 Sediminibacterium sp.
GTGCTGAATTGATGTACCTGAGATTAGATACCAAAGCTCCCCTGCAATACTACAGTGGCGGAGTAAAAAATACAGTATTTGATCTTGGCATCAATTACATTATGCTTGCAGGTAACAGATACTTTTCTAAACCCGGTTCCAAAGTGGAGGGTTTCGGAGGTGCAATGCTTGGATTGGATATTACCAGTGTCAAAAATCCTGATAATGGAAAAAGTGGCAGTAAGACCTTTTTTGCATGGGGTTTCAGAGGAGGTGCTAATGTCTGGGCTACTGACAAAGTAGGAATCAAATTACAGGCCCAGTTATTGTCTGCTGTTCAATCTGTCGGCGGTGGTATTTTCTTCGGTACCGGCGGAGCAGGAGCGGGCCTAGCGGCCTACTCATCCATGTACCAGTTTAGTTTGGGTGGAGGACTTGTCTTCAGATTAGGTCAAAATGGTACTAAAAAATAATTATCATCTATTAAAAAACGAGATCATGAAAAAATATATTCTATCAGTAATGTTGATGAGTTGTTTTGCTTCAACCATCAATGCACAGTTAAACCTGCCTAAGGAAGTACCTACTTCCAGTCTGACAAATTTTATCAAGCCCCCTTCTCTTGGAGATGTGGGGAAAACTTCAAAAGGTATTACTGATATGTTGGGTAGTAAGTTATCCTTGCCATCTGCACAAATCCCGAAGCTAAATGAAGCTGTGTCAGGATTTCTTGGGTCAAAAAAGAATATCCTGGGATTGGCAGACAAAAATCCTACTGAGTACCTGACGAAATTTGCGCCCCTTCAAAAAGATCTGTTCTCTAAAATGAAGGGAATTATGGGTCCGGATGCATTCGGTAAACTCCTCGGGATGAAACCATCGGGCAGTAATATAGGCGGAAATCTATTAAGTAACTTATTTTTCTAAAAACCATTTTAAAAATAACAATATGAAAAAATTATTCTCAGTTTTTCAAATTCTAATGATCTCAATTTTTTTTATATCCTGTGGCCCTTCAAAGGAAACTTCAGGTATTTGGATGAATAAGGAGAAAATTATAGGGAAATCATATGAGTCTATATTTCTCGTAGTTCAAACTGCAGATATTCAGGCAAGGCAAGTAGTAGAAACTGCACTTCATAACAAGGCTGCTGAGAGAGGGTATAAAACAGTTAAAAGCATCGAGGTTTTAAAACCATCCTTATCAGAATCTCAGGTTCCCACCAAGGAAATGATTGCCAAAAGTGCTGTAGAGACCGGTTGTGATGCGGTATTTGTTGTTACACTGTTAAGGAAGGAGGAAGAATTGAAATATACACCCGGTACTGTTGCCTATTCCCCTCTGCCTTATTATACTTATTCCGGGAATTTCTTCGGATACTACAACCGATGGTATCCTACTGTGAGTACACCAGGATATTATAATAATGATAAGACCTATTTTATTCAAAGTAATTTATACGACGTAAAGACCCAGGAGTTGATGCTTTCAGTTCAATCTTCTTTGTTTAATCCGACCTCATTGGAAAGTTTTAGCAAGTCGTACGTAAAGGATCTAGTAAAGCAGATGGAAAAAGAAGGACTACTAAAAAAGTAAGTTATACATATGAAAAAGATTCTACTACTACTAATGGTGTCATTAATAACAATGACACCATTGGCTTTTTCTCAAACTAATTCATGGCCCAAGGAGATTAATTTTCCTAAGACCGGAGGTAAAGTGATTATTTATCAACCTCAGCCGGATGCGCTGGAAGGAAATAAGCTTATCGGAAGAGCCGCTATTGCCGGTCGGGAAAAGCCAACTGATGAATTGGTTTTCGGGGCATTATTTTTCGAAGCAAAATTGTTTACAGATAAAGCCACCCGTAAGGGTTCATTAGAATCTTTGGTCATCACTAAAGCTAAAATTAACGGAATTGAAGATCAAACCAAAATTGCTAATTTAACTAAGTTATTAGAAGCTGAAGTTCCTAAATGGGATTTAGAAATTTCTCTGGATGAATTGGTCGCTACGATTAAAAAGTCACATCCGGATGCTGAGATGTTTAATAATGATCCTCCCAAAATAATTTACAAAGAGAAACCATCTACATTAGTCATCCTCGATGGTGAGCCAAGAATTCAGAAAGATAAAAACCTTGATGCTGAAAGGGTAATCAATTCACCTTATTTGATTTTTAAGGAAGGTACACAATGGAATTTGTATGTGGGAGGTGTTTGGTATCAATCTTCTTCAGTAACCGAAGGTTGGACTCCTTCGAAAGGTATGTCTAAAAAGGTTGAATCCATCAACACTCAAATTAAGAAACAGGAAAAAGAGAACAATGGCGGAAAAGAACCCACAGAAAAGCCCGAGATGACTGATATCATTGTAAGTACTGTGCCAGCAGAATTGCTGCAAACAAAGGCCACGCCGGTATTTAAGTCTATCGAAGGAACCTCACTGCAATTTGTTTCGAATACGACTAATGATATTTTTAAAGATGCAACCGGTGTATATTATATCCTTATTGCAGGAAGATGGTATAAGTCAGGATCAATGAATGGTCCGTGGATATTTGTTGGCTCTGATAAGATGCCTGCCGAATTTGCTAAAATACCCGAAGGTTCCGAAAAAGATAATGTATTGGTGAGTATTTCCGGAACGGATGCAGCAGAAGAGGCCATTATTGATGCTGAGATTCCTCAAACTGCAAAGGTAGACAGGAAAACTGCAAATGTAAAAGTAGAATACGATGGTGAGCCTAAATTGGAAGCTATATCCGGCACATCTCTTCAGTTAGTGCTAAATTCAAATCTTACGGTACTGAAGGAGTCTACCGGTAATTATTTTGCGCTTGATAACGGAGTTTGGTTCGTTAGTAACAATGCAAAAGGTCCGTGGAAAGTTTCTGACAAAAGGCCTTCCGATGTGGATAAAATTCCTTCCAAATCCCCGGCATACAATGCCAAATTCGTTCACATCTATGAGACTACCCCCGATTATGTAATTGTCGGTTATACATCCGGATACCTGGGCTCTTATGTGCAGGGAGACCCTACCATCGTATTTGGTACCGGCTTCTATTATCAACCTTGGTATGGCGCTATTTATTATCCACGACCTGCTACCTGGGGCTTTTGCTTCTCCTATAATCCCTACACAGGTTGGAGTATGGGCATTGGTTTCAATATTGGGTTCCTGCATGTTGGATTTGGTTTTGGCGGGGCCTATTATGGAGCAGGTTGGTTCGGACCACCGCTGTATCGACCGCCTTATCGCCCTCCCTATTATGGAGGTGGTTACTATGGTCGCCCGGGCCGGCCGGGAGGTAATTACGGGAATAACATAAATATCAATAACAGCAATAATATTAATGTCAATGTAAACAATAACCATAATAACTTATATCGTCCCTCACAGGGGAATAATGGAAGACCCGGTGTGATGAATGGAGGAGGTAATAATCGTAGACCAGGTAACAGTTATCGGCCGGGCAACTCCAATAACGAGGGTATCGGACGAAAAAATGATGGAAATAACCGGACATCTGCCGGAAATAATGTTTTTGCAGATAAGGATGGAAATGTCTTTCAGCGCGATCAACAGGGTAAAATTTCTGAGAGAGACAATCGATCTAATAGTTGGAGACAGGCAGACAATAATGCGGCAAGTAATATTGGCAGAGAAGCAAAAATGAGAGACAGAGGAGCACAACGGAGTAACAATGCCAGTAATTTTTCCCAACCCGCGGCTGCAAGACCGTCAGCCCCGGCTGCTCCTTCTAGGATGGGAGCGCCCTCACCACGCGGTGGCTTCAGGGGGAATTAATTATAACCTTTTAACATAGCCCATTGTGATGATTTTTCTTTGCAATGGGTTATGTTATTTTAATCCATATAGCTATACACTAAATAGCCACTTGAGGAAATAAACCTTTTTTGCCAAATTATACATTTCATATTAAACATTTATTTTTCATTTTGTTGCTTCTTGGTAACACCAGTAAATCATTTTCAAAAGACACCCTCTATTTTTATAACAAAGCAATTTTAGTGGGGGAATTAAAAAAGATAACTCTTGGGAAAATACAATTTGATGCGGATGGCGTAGGTATTGTTAATATCAAAGTCGATAAAGTAAAAACCTTTAGGGCCGACACAAGGTCATTTCGGGTGGAAACAACCGATAAGCAACTGATGTATGGAAAAATTGAGGAGTCAGCAATGCAAGGATTTATTTCAATTATTAATGAAAATTCCAGGAAAGAGATCAATATCAATCACATAAGTTCTCTGTCTGCTTTTGGGAACCAACTGGCAACACGAATCAGTGGGAGAGCAGGTGCGGGTTATTCCTATGCCCGATCTACCCAAATTGGAAGATTGAACCTCAATGGAACCACCAAATATGTTACCAGTAAATCTGAGTTTAATTTTGATGGAAGTATGATGGTAACAACTGATAGCGTAACAACTTTTCGTGAAAGAGAACAGGCAGTGCTTTCGGGTATATTTTATTTAAATAATCAACTCTATACCGGGATAAATATCAGTTACCAGCGTAATCGGGAGTTGGGATTGAAAAGCAGACTGCAACAGGGATTGGGCGTTGGGTATAAGCTAATTCAAAAGCAAAAAGCAGATGCTCGTGCAATTACTGGATTTGTACTCAATACTGAAGAGAATTATTCAAATGTTCGGTCTTCTCTTTATGAGTGGGTCTTGCAAGGTAAATTTGATTTCTTTTCATTTAGTGACCCCAACATTGTTTTATCAACAACCCAGACCGCATTTGTAAGTTTATCACAAAAGGGTCGGCATCGTTTTGATGGCGATCTTTCTCTGAACTGGGAACTTATCAAAGATTTCTCGCTGAATTTCTCTTTCTATTATAATTACGACAGCAAATCACCGGCAAATGGTAAGTCAAAAATCGACTATGGTTTTGTGTCAGGATTGAGTTACTCTTTTTAGTAGGATGTTGGATTGTCTTTCATCAACAGCGGTGCGGCTTTCCCTCTTTTAATTATATTATTTATTCGTATTGGTTAAGGGGAGTTTCTCAAGGAACCAGATCTCTTCCAAATGTCATATCACAAAAAAGGCTGCAACTCTTGTAAAGTTCCAGCCATTTCAGGTCGTAGCCCGTAGGGGAATCGAACCCCTCTTTCCTCCGTGAAAGGGAGATGTCCTAGCCGATAGACGAACGGGCCGCATTAATTAAAATACGGGCTGCAAAAATAGCCATACCCTCCGTTTCTGCCAAATCATTTTTTACTTCTATAGATTGCTATTGCCTCATTCTGAGCACATTTCATAAAAAATTGACCCCCATTCCTGCCAATAATCGTAAATTCGCCCCGTTTTTAATCTAAAACCATCAAATACATGAGTTCTGTAAAAGTTGCCATCAATGGCTTTGGAAGAATCGGCCGACTGGTATTTCGCCAGATCTATAACATGAAAGGAATTGATGTAGTCGCTATCAACGACCTGACCAGTCCGAAAGTACTCGCTCACCTGCTGAAATACGACAGCGCTCAAGGACGTTTTGATGCTACTGTTACTTCCACTGAAGATTCAATAGTTGTCAACGGAGAAACCATACGCATCTATGCTCAAAAAGATCCGGCACAAATTCCCTGGGGAGCACATCAAGTCGATGTAGTAATCGAATCTACCGGTTTCTTCACGGATAAAGATAAAGCAGCTGCCCACTTGACCGCAGGCGCTAAACGCGTTGTTATTTCCGCTCCGGCTACGGGTGACCTGAAAACAGTAGTGTTCAATGTCAATCACTCTATCCTGGATGGCAGCGAAACCATTATCTCCTGTGCATCCTGCACTACCAACTGCCTGGCCCCGATGGCCAAAGTGCTCAACGACCAGTTTGGCATCGTGACAGGTTTTATGACTACCATACACGCTTATACCAACGATCAGAACACCCTCGATGCACCCCACCCGAAAGGTGATCTGCGTCGGGCTCGCGCTGCTGCTTCCAACATCGTTCCTAATAGCACCGGTGCTGCCAAGGCTATCGGACTCGTTCTGCCTGAACTGAAAGGCAAATTAGATGGAAGTGCTCAGCGGGTTCCGGTAATCACTGGTTCCCTCACTGAATTGACCAGCATCCTTAATAAAAAAGTTACCGCTGAAGAAGTGAACGCGGCTATGAAAGCTGCCAGCAATGAAAGTTTTGGCTATACGGAAGATGAACTGGTAAGTTCCGACATTGTTGGTACCCACTTCGGGTCTCTCTTCGATGCAACCCAAACCAAAATAATCAGCAACGGTGATACCCAACTGGTGAAAACTGTTAGCTGGTATGACAATGAAATGAGCTATGTTAGCCAGCTGGTTCGCACTGTTCATTATTTTGCCGGATTGATTAACCAATAATTCTTCTTTTCATATAACTAGTCCCGTCAAAGCGGGACTTTTTTTATTCTTATTTTTTTAATTATGAGTTCGTTTCAATCATACCCCTTTCAGGGGAAGAAAGCACTGGTTCGGGTTGATTTCAATGTACCACTCGATAAATCTTTCCAGATAACCGACGATACCCGCATACGCGCCACCCTTCCTACGCTTCAAACCATCTTATCCGGAGGCGGAAGTGCCATTCTAATGAGTCACCTGGGAAGGCCCAAAGGCGGACCGGAAGAAAAATATTCTCTGAAGCATATCCTTTCCCATCTTCAGCATTTGCTTAGTCAAAAATTGGGAAAAGAAGTGTCTGTTCTTTTTGCTGATGACTGTATAGGCGAAAATACCTTTACAATGGCAGCAGCACTACAACCCGGACAAATTCTCTTATTGGAAAACCTTCGATTTTATCCGGAGGAAGAAAAGGGAGATAGCACTTTTGCTGAGAAACTGAGTCGCCTGGGTGATTGTTATGTGAACGATGCGTTTGGAACAGCTCATCGGGCACACGCTTCCACCGCTGTCATTGCACATTTTTTCCCGACAGGTGAGAAAATGTTTGGATTACTAATGGAAGGAGAAGTAAGCAGTGCTGAAAAAGTTTTACATCAAAGCGAGCAACCCTTTACAGCTATTATTGGTGGTGCCAAAGTAAGTGATAAAATTCTGATTCTGGAGAACCTGCTGGGCAGAGCTAATAACATAATCATTGGTGGTGGAATGGCTTATACTTTCCTCCAGGCAAAAGGTGGAAAAATTGGAAATTCCCTATGCGAAATCGATCGCCTCGATACCGCCCGTCACCTGTTGGCGAAAGCCGCTGCACAAGGAGTAAACATCCTCCTTCCTTCAGATTCCGTAATTGCTTCTGCATTTGCTGCCGATGCACCGACCGATATAGCTAACAGCGACCAGATTCCTGATGGGTGGATGGGATTAGATATAGGTCCGGATGCCTGTAAATCGTTTACTCAGTGCATAGCGCAATCCAAAACATTACTCTGGAATGGTCCTATGGGCGTTTTTGAAATGGAACCCTTCCGAAATGGAACCCTGACCATCGCCCGCGCAGTAGCAGAAGCCACCCGCCTGGGAGCATTTTCGCTGGTGGGAGGTGGGGATAGCGTAGCGGCTGTGAATCAGTTCAACCTGGCTGATCAGGTAAGCTATGTATCTACCGGTGGGGGTGCACTCTTAGAGTTTTTTGAAGGCAAAGTACTCCCCGGTATAGCTGCCATTCGTTCATAGGCGACCCTTCCTCAACGTTTTTGAGCCGTTTGTCCTTTTTCAACTCAAGAAATAGGCGCCAAATTGACTTGTTGTCAAACTGGCACTCTATTTGCATTTCTACTTTCCATTATGCTACAAAAAAGTATATTACAGTAAAATTCAACCCAACATGAGTACGAAAAACATTACCCTTATCGTCATTGCCGCCCTGGTTTTAATTCTGGGCTATACCGGTTGTAATGGTTACAACGGGCTGGTTCTTCAAGACGAAAACGTTAACAATGCCTGGAATAAGGTACAAAGTGATTACCAGCGCCGGGCAGATCTTATTCCTAACCTGGTAAATACAGTGAAGGGAGAAGCAAATTTTGAGCAGGAAACACTGACCAAGGTGATTGAAGCCCGCGCCAGTGCCACTCAAATGAAGATTGATCCCAAAGACCTGACTCCCGAAAAACTGGAGCAGTTCCAGGCAGCTCAGGGACAATTATCTCAAGCACTCGGCAGATTGCTGGTGGTAACAGAGAACTATCCTAACCTACGTGCCAATGAGGCTTTCAGGGGTCTCCAGGCGCAGTTGGAAGGCACTGAAAACAGAATCAAGACCGCCCGCAATGATTTCAACGATGCGGTGAAAGATTATAACGTGAAAGTGCGTCGTTTTCCTATGAATATTTTTGCCGGCATGCTCGGATTCCGTCCCAAGGAAGGATTCAAGGCAGATGCAGGCGCTGAGAAAGCACCTGAAGTAAAATTTTAAATCAGCCACATGTGGTCTTTTTTCAGAAAAAAGCCGGCTGATTATTTCTCTCCCGCCGAGCGGGAAGAAATATGCAAAGCCATTACCGAAGCTGAGAAAAAAACCAGCGGTGAAATACGTGTGTTCATTGAGGGAAGTTGTCAACAAGACAACCCCCTCAATCGCGCACAACAAGTCTTCTCGCAGCTGAAAATGGAGGCGACAGCCGCCCGAAACGGAGTGTTGATTTATCTCGCCATGAAAGACAAGCGCCTCGCTGTTTACGGCGATGAAGGCATCCACACCCGGGTGGGGCAGGACTGGTGGCAACAGGAAGTAAATAGTCTTGTTGTTCGGTTTAAAGACCAACAGTTCGTTCCCGGATTAATAACGATGATTCACGATATCGGAGAAGCACTTTGCACTCATTTTCCTTACGACGAAAAAGGCGACCGCAATGAATTACCCAACGATATTGTATTGGGTGATTAGCATTGTCTGAAAAATTGTACGATGAGATCAATTGGATTGACATTAGTAGCCTTATTTACCTGTCTGCTGGTTAGCAGCCAGGAAGTATTGCCACGCCCTGAACCACCCAGGTTGGTCACCGATCAGGCAGGAGTTTTATCGGATGCTGAAAAGTCTGCGCTCGAACAAAAATTGGTCGCATTTGATGATAGTACCTCCAATCAAATTGCTGTTGTCTTGATTAAGACATTAAATGACCGACCCATTGAGGAATATGCAACTAAATTATTTCGGACATGGGGAATTGGTAATAAAAAAACCAACAATGGGGTACTATTGTTGATTGCGGTTGATGATAAAAAAATTAGAATAGAGACGGGATACGGTCTGGAAGGAGCGATACCCGATATAATTGCCGATGATATTATACGCACCCGACTGGCACCTGCTTTTAGAGCAGGTAATTATTACAAGGGTATTGATGAAGCTACAAATGCCCTTGCTCAAGCAGCAGTAGGTGAATATAAAGTAGCCCGGAAAAAGGAGACTCCGGGTAGTGGTGGCGGAGGAAGCTCCGGACTCGTTTTCATTATTTTACTATTCATCGTCTTAGTCATTTTAGGTGGCATAGGTGGCGGCGGTGGTTTTGGTGGTGGTAGAAGAAGGCGCAGTGATTTAGGTAGTTTAGCTGAAGGAATAATTTTGGGTTCCCTGCTCAATGGCGGAGGCCGCGGTGGCGGATGGGGCGGCGGTGGATTCGGTGGTGGCGGATTTGGTGGTGGCGGCGGTTTTGGTGGCTTTGGCGGCGGAAGTTCCGGTGGCGGAGGAGCCAGTGGAGGATGGTAGTACATATATATTGGCATAGTACCATAGGCTTCGTCCTCTCTCCCATAGGCTTCGTCTTCTCCCCATAGGCTTCGTCTTCTCCCCATAGGCTTCATCTTCTCTGCCCATAGGCTTCGTCTTCTCCCCATAGGCTT
>JBIIRN010000060.1:0-9772 GCA_044341525.1 Sediminibacterium sp.
TGGAAGAGGGACTGATCAGTCAGATAAACAGGCAAAAGTTGCCCACGCATATTGCCATCATCATGGATGGGAATGGCAGGTGGGCCGCTGAGCAGGGGAAAGATCGGCTCTATGGTCATTACCACGGTGTGGAAAGCGTTCGAAATGTAGTGGAAGCGGCAGCTGAATTAGGGATTGGTTACCTGACACTATATGCATTCAGCACTGAAAACTGGGATCGCCCCGCCCGGGAAGTGGAGGGCTTGATGCAGTTGCTCATCGAGACCATCCGAAAGGAGGTACCCACCCTTAATAAAAATAATATCCGGCTCCATGTTATTGGTGACCTGTCTTTATTGCCTGAAAAAGCCCGCCTTGAAATGCAGGAAGCCCTCTCCCTGACGGCAGCAAATACCGGCCTGAACCTGATTATGGCACTTAGCTACAGCAGCCGTTGGGAGCTCATCAGGGCGGCACAATCCATCGCGGAGGAGGTAAAAGAAGGTCGGCTATCGCCGGAAAACATTAACCAGCAAGTATTTCAGCAACACCTCGCCACCCAGGCTTTTCCCGATCCGGAATTGATGATCAGGACCAGCGGGGAATATCGGATTAGCAACTTTCTGCTCTATCAACTGGCCTATACGGAACTGTATTTTACCCCCACCCGGTGGCCCGATTTCAGAAAGGAAAACCTCTACGAAGCTATCATTGATTACCAACAACGGGAGCGTCGATTCGGCAAAACCGGTCAACAAGTGCAGCAGGAGGCCGGAATGCTATGATTTTTAGTGCTTTTAAGGGGGGGTGCCGGGGGTGTTTTAACAAAGACTTTTCATTATTCCCGTTATCTTGCCCCGCCTAATTTTATCAACTAACTGTCGTCTTTTGTGCCGGCCTCAACCCCCGGCAGATGAAAAAAATGTGCTGATGCCCCAATCCCTCCGAATTTTATTGCTGGTTATGGTGACCACCTTGGGCAGTCTGGCTGTGAAGGGTCAGGAAAAAACGGGGGATACCACGATCACCAATATCAATTCTGAGCTAATTAATATTTTCAACCAGAAAACCCCTAAACGCTACAGAATTGCCAATGTAAGGGTACTGGGGAATCGCTTTTTTGACGAAAACCTGCTTATTTCCATTGCCAATATCAACCCGGGCGACGAAGTCACTATTCCCGGCGGCGATAATTTCTCAAAAGCCATTAATAAGCTCTGGGCGCAGAAGTATTTCAGTAACGTCGAAATCTTCATTACTAAACTCGAAGGAAAGAACATAGATATTGAGATTGCCGTAACGGAAAGACCCCGACTGGCTCGCTTTTTCTTCAAAGGCGTTCGAAAAGGCGAAACCGAGGACCTTTCCGGAAAAACCGGTTTGCTACCCAATCGAGTGGTGACGGAAGACATGAAGATCTCAGCAGTGGAGGCCATTAAGAAATTTTATGGCGACAAAGGCTATCGCGATACCCGCGTGAAGATTGTTGAAAAGAAAGACAGCGTGATGGAGAATACGCTCGTACTGGATTTTGTTATTGATAAAGGGCCTAAAGTAAAAATCAATAATATCAATTTTGGCGGCAATACAATTGACGAAACCAAGTTGAAAAAACAGCTGAAGGATACCAAAGAAAAATCAAGACTCACACTATACCCCGTTCAGGATAAAGGACAGATAGTCATTCCCAGTCAATATACTTTTGAGGAATACATGAAGGAACAGGGCTTTTTGTCATTCTCTAAAACAAAGAAGGTACTGGATCCTTATGTTCGAATCAAACTCAGCTCGGCTAAATTCGACCAGACTAAATTTTTCGATGACAAAAGTAAAATTCTGGACTTTTACAATACACTCGGATACAGGGATGCAGTGATAGAACAGGATACCGTTTACTCTACCAGCCGGGGAAATATCAACATTGATATCAAGCTGAATGAGGGCAGAAGATATTACTTTGGAAACATCACTTGGCGGGGAAATACCAAATATTCGGATTCTCTGCTGACATCGATTCTGAACATCAGAAAGGGGGATATCTACAACATGGAAATCCTCAACAAGAAACTGGGTCGGGGTGGTGGACCGGAGTCGGGAGACATCAGTGGTCTTTATCAAGATGATGGCTATCTTTTCTTCAGAACAGAACCCATTGAAACTGCGGTTTACAATGATACTATTGATTTTGAGTTGAGAATTATCGAGGGACCGCAAGCGACGATCAAAAACATTCGCATTACCGGAAACGACCGTACCAAGGAATATGTTATTCGCCGGGAATTAAGAACTGTACCCGGTGAAAAATTCCGCCGAACAGATCTGGTTCGTTCTCAACGTGAAATTGCGCAATTGAACTACTTCGATCAGGAAAAAATCAAGATCGAGCCGGTTCCCAATCCCGATGACGGAACCGTTGATATCAATTATGGCGTGGTAGAAAAATCGAGCGATCAGCTTGAATTAAGTGCCGGCTGGGGAGGTGTTATAGGACTTACCGGAACCCTGGGGGTATCATTCAACAACTTCTCCCTAAGGAACATCTGGAAAAAATCTTCCTGGGATCCGCTGCCCATGGGGGATGGACAAAAACTCAGTTTGCGTGTTCAAAGTAATGGTAAGGCATTCCGTAGTTATAACTTCTCCTTCACCGAACCCTGGTTAGGCGGAAAGAAAAGAAATGCACTTACTTTCAGTGTTTATAATACCCGTTTTGGCCAGACATTCGATCCACTTACCGGTGTATTCAACCAAAATATCGCAGACCAGCGTTACCTCTCCACCACCGGAGCCACCGCTACATTGTCACGTCAGTTGAAATGGCCCGATGACTATTTCTCTCTGTCGACCGGTATCAACTATACCCGCTATAAGCTGAAGAATTATGCCATCGACCCCACCAACCTGCCGGGATTCGATAATGGTATTGTTAATAACCTGAACCTGCGTATTGCTTTACAACGATCTTCGGTTGACTTCCCGACCTTCCCCCGCTCCGGTTCTAATTTCTTGCTGAGTCTGGCGATTACACCCCCCTACTCCCTTTTCGGTTATAACATCAATAAAGATCAGCCCTATCAGTGGATTGAGTACCACAAATGGCGCTTCAACGGGGAATGGTTCATACCCTTTGGTCGCCCACATGGGGAAGAGCGCAACAAGCAACTCGTAATGCGCCTGGCCGCTAAGTTTGGTTTTCTTAGCCGGTATAGCTTTGCCTCTCCCGTCTCACCCTTTGAGCGTTTTCAGGTCGGAGATGCCGGCTTGAGTAACCAGTTTGCTCTGTTGGGTTTCGATATCATCGCCCACCGCGGATACCCGGTTTACGACAACTCCAATCCTACCATCAATCCTGACAGACAATTTGCATCACAATATTTTACCATCTTCAATAAGTACACCATGGAGATGCGCTATCCATTGAGTCTCAACCCAAGCAGCACCATTTTTGTACTTGGTTTCTTCGAGGCAGCCAATGGTTGGTACTCCATGAAAGAATACAATCCTTTCCGATTGAGAAGGTCGGCCGGTCTGGGTATGCGCTTCTTCCTGCCCATGTTTGGTCTGCTCGGATTCGATTATGGCATAGGATTGGATAGGATAAGACCGGGAGGTGCCCTGAAAGATGCAGCCCGGTTTACATTCATGCTTGGATTTGAGCCGGAATAACGTTATTTTTCTGCTATCCAGTAGTTCACCCGCCCGATTTATTCATGATAAAAATTTTTTTATGAAAAAAACATGGCTGCTTTTTTTGCTTCTGGGCGCTTTCGCTCTGACAGCCCAGGCTCAACGCTATGCGGTAATCGACACTAAGTACATCCTGAGTAAAATTCCTGAATACAAGGAAGCCGACAAGCGCCTGCAACTGATTGGCGAGCAGTGGCAAAAGGAAATTGATGACAAACAGGGCATGCTTGACAAGATGTACAAAAACTTCGATGCCGAACAATTCATGCTCACGGAAGAACTCAGAAAGAAGCGGGAAGATGAACTTTTCGTTCGGGAAAAGGAATTACGGGAACTCCAAAAAAAGCGCTTTGGTTATGAGGGTGACCTTTTCAGGGAGCGCCAGCGGCTGGTAAAACCCATACAGGACAAGCTTTACAATGCTGTTCAGAAACTGGCTATCGCTAAATCTTATGATTTCATTCTCGATAAAAGTGAAGGAATAACCATTATATTTGCCGACCCAAAGCTTGACAAAAGTGACGAAGTGCTAAAAGAGCTGGGGATTAAATAGTATTATAAATTAATAATAATCAATCTATTCTCACATGAAGCAGTTATTTTCTCTGTGCCTGGTAGTTCTTGCTTTACTTTTTTCTACCGGAAATGCTAATGCACAACAGCCGACTAAAATCGGTTATTTCGATGAGCAACTGGTGCTGGGTTTGATGCCCGGTATTGACAAGGTTTCTCAGGAACTGGAGTCTTTTCAGCAAGATTCACTGAAAGACGAGTATGATTATACTTACAAAACCTTTATGCGCCAGGACAGCACCTTCAAAAAGGACTCTGCTACTATGCCGGCTAAAGCACGTGAAATGGCACTGAGTGACCTCAATAAAAGCCGCCAAAAATTACTCTACTGGCAGCAGTATTCCCAGGAAGTGACCGGCCAAAAGCAGGAGCAATTGTTGCAGCCTTATCGCATTAAAATACTCACCGCACTGAATGAAGTAATTGCAGAACAGAAATATACCCTTGTTTTAAAGAATGATGCGCTTTCACCTTATGTGAATCCCCCATTGCTTGACAACCTGGCTATCCGCGTTGCCATTAAACTCAAGTTACAATTACCGAAAGAGGCAGAAGATGCCTGGAAAGCCGCCGGCGGAACCGGGTTACCCTATGCCGCTCCCGCTGCTGCACCGAAGGCTCCGGCTGCTCCTGCTGCCAAGCCCAAAAACTAATGGTCCCAACTACTTGAAAAATATTCAACAGGAGCCCCTTCTTACCGAAGGGGTTCTTATTTTTAAGGCATGAATCAACCGGGACCCATTGGAGTATTTGACAGTGGCTATGGTGGTCTGACCATTCTACGCTCACTCGTACAAAAGCTGCCCGAACAGGATTTTCTTTACCTGGGTGATAATGCCCGTGCTCCCTATGGCCCCCGTTCATTTGATACCGTTCACCAATACACCCTGGAAGCAGTCAAATGGTTTTTTGAAAGAGGTTGTCAGCTGGTGATTCTTGCCTGCAATACCGCCTCAGCCAAAGCACTGCGTACCATTCAGCAAAGAGACCTTCCCCTATTAGACACCGGGAAAAGGGTACTGGGCGTGATTCGCCCCACCACTGAAATCATAGGTCAACTGACCCATACCGGGGCTGTAGGTATTTTGGGTACGACCGGAACGGTGAACAGCAATAGCTATCCGATAGAAATTAGTCATTTCTTTCCCAACTGTCGGGTATACCAAGAGGCCTGTCCCATGTGGGTACCCCTGATTGAGAATGGCGAATATGATAAGCCGGGCGCAGATTATTTTGTGCAACAGCACTTGCAACATTTATTGAGCCAATCGCCCGATATCGATACCCTTTTGCTGGCCTGTACCCATTATCCTCTTCTGATTGATAAAATCAGGCATTTCCTGCCGGCACCCATCCGCATTGTTACGCAAGGCGATATTGTTGCCGAAAGTCTACAGGATTATCTCAAAAGGCATCCCGAAATAGACCGGCTTTGCACCCGCCGACATACCCTTCAGTTTTATACCACCGACGATCCGTCTGATTTTGAACGCCAGGCCACCCGTTTTTTTGGGGCCCCTGTACAAGCTTTTCATACCGAATTATAGCCCGAAACCAGACTGGTTTGACAAAAACCATCTCTTATCTTGCTGAAAAGCCGGATTTCCCCTACCTTTGCCGTCCTTTCACAAGCAGCAGTATGGTGACTGCAGGCATGAAATGTAACCCAATTTCGAGGCTGAAAAAAAGAAACAATGAAAAGGACCTTCCAACCACATAAGCGCCGCCGTAAAACAGTGCACGGCTTCCGCCAACGCATGGCTACCGCCAACGGCAGAAAAGTTTTGTCCAGCCGCAGAGCCAAGGGCAGAAAAAAACTGACGGTGTCTAGCGAGAAAGGACTGAAATAATGCCTGCGCAACAATAACTAATTGCATCAACCGAATGCCTCCTATTTTTGTGAGGCATTTTTTATTCTCATGACATCCCTCCGGTTTACTTATCCAACGGCTGAAAAGCTGAAAAGCAGAAAACTTATCCAGCAACTATTTGCCGGCGGTAAGTCTGTGCATGTACCCCTGATCACTTGTCATTTTCTAATGAATCCCGGCCCCCTCCCTCTTGCCTTGCAAACCGGGGTGGGTGCAAGTGCCCGCCAGTTTAAAAAAGCTACGGATCGCAATCGCATCAAACGCTTATTGCGGGAAGCCTATCGTCATAATAAGCATGAACTGCAGCAGTTGCTCGTCAATAGCGATCAAAACATGGCGCTGTTTTTTATCTATACAGGAAAGACAATGCCCAATTTCCAGGAAGTTGAAAATGCAATTCAACTTGCACTTCAGCAACTCATCCGGAAAGTACCCGCCAGGAAAGATGGTTGAATCCATTGCCTGTTTGCAGCCAATGTCGTAACTTACTCTTGCGGGGGAACTACCATCAATAGTTGCCCTAACCATTAGTAATTCTTTCATGTTACGGTACCTTCTTTTTTATTTTTCTTTTCTGTTGTCTCAGGTCGCTACCGCCCAATGGCCCCCCGCTAATGATTGGCTGGTAAAGTCAATTAGGGAACCTGTAAAAATTGATGCCTCCGAAAATCGCTTGGTTATCTCCAATGGCTTATTACGTAGGTCTTTCCTGCAAAAGCCCAACTTATCTTGTATCGATTTTACAAACCTGACCACCGGTCAGCAATTATTGAGAAGTATCGAGCCCGAAGCACGTCTGGTGATCAATGGTACGACTTATCGGGTAGGAGGCGCAAGAGGTCAAACTGAAAAAGCTTATTGGAATCCGGTAACAGCTCCCCGACTATTTACATCCGATAGCGATTTTCATTTTACCCATTGGTCGGAAGGCCCCATTCGCCTTCGTATTCAGGGGCGAAATTCTTATCCCGCGCCGGCAGGCCGGGAAATACAACTTTTCTTCTCCTCCCGACTTCCTTCCCTGAGTGGCATGCAAGTGGTGGTGCATTATGCGATTTATCAGGGAATGCCCTTGCTCGAGAAGTGGATCAGCATTCAATACAATGGAAATAAATTCCTCCAGCTCAACCGCGTGGTTCACGAGGTGTTGGGACTGGTGGAGGAGGAAAGTGCTGTGGTCGGAAAGCCCGAAGAGATGAAAAAACAACATGGGTTGTATGTTGAAACCAACTATGCCTTCAACAATGCCATGCGCTACGATATCAGCGATCAGACTACCCACTGGAAAACAGATCCTTCCTACACTTCACAGGTTAATTATAATTTTCAAACACCCTGTTTACTTGAAATCTACCCCGAACACGCTCCTGGTATTGATTTGAAGCAAGGAGATTTTTTTGAGTCGGTTCATAGCTGGGAATTGTTGATGGATAGTTATGACAGGCAGCGTCGTGGACTCATGATTCGAAAAATGTACCGCACGATTGCTCCCTGGGTCACCCGCAATCCAATCTTCATGCACCTGATCAGCAAGCAGGATGAAGAGGTGATTCAAGCGATTGATCAGTGCGTGGCTACCGGTTATGAAGCTGTGATTCTCAGTTTTGGTAGTCACTTAAATATGGAGGACACCTCTGCTGCTAATATTTTTCGCTGGAAAAAACTGGCGGACTATGCCCATCGCAAAAATGTTTTACTGGGTGGGTACTCACTTTTTAGCAGCCGTCGAATCAGTGACGAGGAAGATGTAATTGATTCCGCAACCGGAAGACCCGGCGGCGCATTTTTCGGACATGCCCCTTGTTTTGGCAGCAGGTGGGGACTTACCTATCGGGATAAGATTAAATATTTTTTTGCTCAAACGGGATTTGATATCTGGGAAAATGACGGGCCTTATCCCGGCGATCGTTGTGCTTCTCTGCAACACCCCGGTCACCGTGATTGGTTTGATTCACAGTGGAAGCAGATGGAGATACAAAAAGAACTGTATCGTTGGTTGAATGAGCGCGGTGTATATATCAATGCGCCCGATTGGTACTTTCTCGATGGCACCCATAAGATTGCCATCGGCTATCGGGAAGTAAATTTCTCATTGTCCCGAGAACAGCAAATTTTACTGAACCGACAGAATATCCATGATGGAACCATCGAGAAGACACCTTCGATGGGTTGGGGATTTGTACCCCTGACGCGCTACCAGGGAGGCGGTCCGGAAGCCATACTGGAACCATTGCGGGAACACCTGCCGGCCTACCGACAACTGATGATGCAATATTATGGAGCAGGAGTGCAGGCTTGTTACAGGGGACCAAGATTGTATGATACCGATTCAACGCGACTGATGGTTGCTTCGGTTATAGACTGGTATAAAAAATACAGAACCATTCTCAATGCCGATATTGTTCAACTGCGCAGAGCCGATGGCCGCGATTGGGATGGCTGGATGCATGTAGACCCACAGTTAAAACAAAAAGGATTCATGATGATTTTCAATCCAACGAATCAACCTATTACCCGAACGATCTCTCTCCCTTTGTATTATACAGGAAAAACCAGTTCAGTTAGTATCCGCAAGGAAGAAGGACCTGCTATTGTTTATCAGCTGAAAAGAGATTATACAGTTCCTTTCACTTTTAGTTTACCCGCAGGTGGCTATACCTGGTATGTAATCGAATAAGTGTAGCTGTTGGGAAATCAACCCAAGAGTGATTTATTGATCAATGCCGGCAAATGTATTTCCCTGACTGAGATCACCCGTGTTGAAACCTTTTTTGAACCAGTACATGCGTTGCTCAGATGTGCCGTGGGTGAAAGCGTCCGGTACCACGTAGCCCTTGCTTTGTTTTTGCAAGCGGTCATCACCAATAGCGTTGGCAGCAGCGAGTGCTGACTCCAGGTCGCCGGGGTCGAGTATGTTGCGAAGTTTATTGGCATGGTGTGCCCATACCCCCGCCAGAAAATCTGCCTGAAGTTCCAGCTTGACAGAAAGCTTGTTGTATTCTTTTTCACTTAGTCTTCTCCTTTCGTTGTGTACTTTCTGCGAAGTGCCATTCAGGGTTTGCAAGTGGTGACCGACTTCGTGTGCGATAACATAAGCCATGGCGAATTCACCCGGCGCCTTGAATTGATGAGTCAGGTCATTGAAAAAAGACAGGTCAATATAAACCTTCCGGTCACCGGGACAATAGAAGGGACCCATGGCAGAACTGGCCGAACCACAGCCGGACTGTGTTTGTCCGGAAAACATCACGAGTTTGGGTTGTTCATAGCGACTGTTCTGTGCCTGGAAAATAGAATCCCAGACCTCTTCGGTAAGACCCAATACCACGGTAGTGAATTTTGCCAGTCGCTCTTCTTCCGGACTTGATTGTCTTTGTGTTTGGGTGGGAGCCACTTGCTGAAGTTGATTGGTTACCTGTGAAGGGTCGCCACCCATCAATAAATAAATTACCAGAATGATAAGACCGCCGATACCACCCCCTACTGCCATACCACCCCCGCCGCCTCTTCTGTCTTCAACATTGCTGCTTTCCTTGTTACCTAACCAGCGCATAGGAATAATTTTTAGTAAATGTAAAAAATGTTGCTTGAAAGTAGCAGTCGAGTTATAAATCAATGACTTCAGGGGCAGCGATTGGGGTCCTCGAAGTATCTATCAGTGA
>JBIIRN010000298.1:0-2560 GCA_044341525.1 Sediminibacterium sp.
GCGCTTCTGCTTCTGGGATTGGCTGCCAGTTCAGCAGGGGTGGCTTGTATTGGTTTTTTATTCACGAGATCAAATACTTTCTCCTTCACTTCGGGCAACAGGGGGTTAGGTGGTGTTTCCTCCACTTCTCCCTGTCGGAAGAAAAGTTTTACCATCCGGTCTTCAATCGAGTGAAAAGTAATGATCGCTGCGCGTCCACCCGGTTTTAATAGATCGGGTATCTGTTGCAGCAAATCTTTCAATGCTCCGGTCTCGTCATTTACTTCCATTCTCAATGCCTGAAAAACCTGGGCCAGGTATTTATTGGGATTTCCCTTCACTGCCGAGTGGATCATCGATTTGAATTGTTCAATCGTATCAGTCGGACAATGATTTCTTTGGTGCGTAATCAGTCTTGCCAATGTTTTAGAGTTGGTCACTTCACCATATTGTTCAAACATGCGATGCAATTGTTTTTCATCGTATGTCTTTACAATACTGGCTGCTGTCAACTCCTGCCGCTGGTCCATTCGCATATCGAGGGGTCCATCCATCCTGATGGAAAATCCTCGTTCAGCGGTATCAAACTGGTGGCTGCTAACGCCGAGATCGGCCAGAATACCATCCACTTTTGTAACACCCTGCAATCGGAGAATCCTTTGCAGGTGACGAAAGTTAAAAGGCAGAAATACGAATCGGTCGTCATTGGGTATATTAGCTGCTGCATCCGCATCCTGATCAAAGGCAAATAATTTACCGTTGCTGTTCAGGCGTTCCAGGATACCGCGGCTATGTCCCCCACCTCCCAGCGTGGCATCTACATAGATACCGGATGGCTGGATGTTGAGTGCATCGATCGATTCATTTAGTAAGACAGGGAGGTGATAAGGGGTAGAAGCATCAGAAACTTGTGGGGTTGATTTCATCTGATTTTTTTCGATTCAATCAACTAGGATTTTTCTGATCTGTTCCCTTCATCACTTCCTCTGCCAGTCGGCTGAAATCGTCCGCAGAGAAATCCTCAAAGAGCTGTTTGTACTTACCTGCATCCCAGATTTCGAAGCGATCCATGGCCGCTGCCAATACGATGTCTTTGCCGAGACCGGCAAATTCCTTCAGGGAGGGTGGTAGCAGCAGACGGTTAGCGCTGTCCATCTCTACTTCCGTAGCACCCCCCAAAAACTGGCGGCGAAATTGACGTACCTTGGGGTCGAAATCATTCAACTGGCTGATCCTGGCAATAATGAGTTCCCAACTTTTCAACGGATACAACGTGAGACATTTTTCAAAACCGCGGCTGATGATGAAACGACCCTCCCCTTCCGGCAACTGCTTTTTCAGTCCCCCCGGAACGAGAAAACGGCCCTTCGCATCTACCGTAGCCTCATATTCTCCGTGAAATCCGCTCATTTGTGAATAATTTAATTACCAGGTTACCACTTGTTGACACAAAATAACACTTTTTCCCACTTTCCAACCTAATTGGAGGGGCTTGTATTTATCCACGAAATATCAACCGGCTGAAAATCAATACCAGAGAGGATTTGAAGTATTTTTACCTGATTATGAGTAAAATGCCATGTGAATAGACGTTAATTATATGTGGATAACCATCAAAATGGTGTGAATCAGGGAAGGGAGTAATAAAAATGGAGAGAATAAATAGTTTTTATCTAATTAGTCGCTGATTTTAGTGGAATTTTGCGGCGAAAATCAATAAAAACATGCCTGAGAAGACGATTCAGCCCCGGCAGTTAAAAATGGCCGATTTTACCTATGATTTGCCCGACAACCGCATTGCTCAGTACCCATTGGCAGAGCGGGATGCTTCTCAATTGCTGATTTTTCAGGATGGTTCCATAACAACTTCCCTCTACCGGCACCTGGCTGATTATTTACCTGAACATTCCCTGCTGATCTTTAATAATACCCGGGTTGTACCAGCCCGACTGATCCTTCAAAACCAACAGGGTCAGTCCATCGAGGTTTTTTGCCTGGAACCCGGCCCGGGGCAAACAGATGCAGGTACTGCCCTCCTACAAACCGGTAAAGTGAGCTGGAGATGCATGGTGGGTGGTGCCCGGAAATGGAAGGATGGCCCGCTGAGTGCAACAATACAGGTAGGTGAAATAACCATCCAACTCACCGTCCTAAAAGAAATAGTAGAACAGGGAACCTTTATACTTCAACTAAGCTGGCAACCTGCCCATCTCCCCTTTGCAGAAGTACTTGCCATGGCGGGACAAGTTCCTCTGCCACCCTATCTGAACAGAGATGCATCTGAAGAGGATAAAGAAAGATACCAGACCATTTACGCGATCAGTCCGGGTTCAGTAGCAGCACCGACGGCGGGACTTCACTTCACGCCGCAACTGATGCAAAGCCTGGAGAACAAGTCCATTCATTCTAGTTTTGTAACCCTGCATGTAGGAGCCGGTACTTTTTTACCCGTTAAATCTGAAACCCCTGCTGACCATGTCATGCACAAAGAATTTTTTCAAGTAAGTCGCACTTTTATCCAAGCGCTGCATGATCAGATTCCCAGACCAATCATAACAGTGGGGACTACTTCCATGCGTAC
>JBIIRN010000062.1:0-9595 GCA_044341525.1 Sediminibacterium sp.
ACGGTTTTGTTAAGGAATACCATGTTGAACGTTTAATGCGTGACGCTAAAATTACACAGATTTATGAGGGCACCAGTGAGGTTCAAAGAATTGTAATCGGTCGCAGTATCCTCAAATAAAAGCGGTATGTCATTCAAGCATGCCCACCTTCCGGATCGTCGCTGTCTGAGTCAATGTTGGCATTTGCTTTCGCTCGTTCTGTTTCTTCTTCTCATTGCTCCCCAAGTTCATTCTCAATCCGGTTCTTCGGATATTAAACAATGGTTACTCGATGGTTTGCAAAGAGAACAGGTAAAGGAAAGCAGTGTCTTTCCGGCAGGCAGTTTCCCCTCCTGGAGAAGATATGCTTTGAATAACCAGGTTGAAAAAGCAGATGTCAATCCCTTCTTTACCGGCCTCATCGATTTCACCCTGTTGGGTATTCGGGAATATCTCTCTCCTGTTCAGCAAAAACAGATAGCTGGCATCCGCTCGCGCTGTCAACAGATCTATCCTAAGTTTGCCAACCAAAAAGGGCGGCCTACCTATAATTTCTGGACGACCGACACGCCGCGCATTTTTCCGAATGGTGGCTGGCTCAATTGGTTCAATCGTCAACAGGCGCTGCCCGATGATGCCGATGATACGGTCATTCTATTATTGGCCCAACAGGCGTCAGACTCGACTGCCCGTCAGGTCCATCAGCTCTTACGCGAGTATGCCAATGGTCGCCGGCAGAAAGTTCAAAATACCTATGATCAGTTCCGTGATTTACCTGCCTATTCTACCTGGTTCGGTATAAAGATGCCCATTGATTTTGATGTCTGCGTACTCTCTAATATTCTCTATTTCGTTCAACACTACCAGCTACCCTGGAATGATGCGGACAGTGCTTCGTTGCAACTCATAGAGCGGGTGATTGCTGATGACAGCTACCTTAAAGAACCGGCTTACGTTTCACCACACTATCAACGTGTCTCCGTTCTGTTATATCATTTCGCCCGATTGATGCAAACCCGATCGATTCCTGCTTTGGAAAAACACCGGACGAAACTGGTACAGGAAGCTTCCCGTCGCTTGGCAGAAACAGACAATTACTTGGATGGTGTTTTATTGCATACTGCCTTATTGCGTTGGGGCGTAGATTATAAAATAACGCGAACGATTGGTTTTGAAGAGTGGTCAAAGGCAATAAAGGAAGGCCCCTTCCCTTTCTTTGTTGCGAATATGTCAAGTATGCTGCCGGGTTCATGGAAATCATCGATAGACCGCATTGGTTTGGGAAAGTTCTTCTATAATTGTCCGGGTTATCATTATGCCCTGGTGTTGGAAAATATTGTCTGGCAGGAGATTCGTCAGCAGGCGCGAATAGGTAAGAAATAACTGAGAAACATCAGGCCGGTTGCATTGTATTATATTTGCATCCGCTATGCCCGTATTTACAGAAAATTATTTATCGATCCGAGCTCAATTGGATGCTCAAAATGTTACCCTGGTAGCAGTGAGCAAGACTCGCCCACCGGAAGACATTTTAGTGTTATATGAGTTGGGTCAGCGAGATTTTGGAGAAAATTATGTGCAGGAATTTCTGGCAAAACAAGGGTCACTTCCCCCGGATATACGCTGGCATTTTATTGGTCACTTGCAGACCAACAAAGTAAAGCAGATAGCCGGATTGGTTCACCTGATTCATGGGGTAGATAGTTGGCGGTTATTAGCAGAGATCAATAAGCAAGGTCAGAAACTCAATCGTGCGATCGGTTGTCTGCTGCAAGTTCATATTGCACAAGAAGAAACCAAGTTTGGCTTAGACGAAATAGAATTAAAGCAGGTTTTCCAACAATTACCTTCCTTGCCTTTTGTGCAAGTGCGTGGGTTAATGGGTATGGCGAGTAATACGTCGGATACTGCCCGGGTTCGGAAAGAGTTTGCCCATTTAAAAAAGTTGGCAGATGATTTATCTTTCACAGATTCCCCAATTATCAGTATGGGTATGAGCAATGATTATGCGCTTGCAGTGGAAGAAGGCAGCACCCTGGTACGAATTGGGAGTCTGCTATTTGGTGCCCGAAATTAATCAGGGTTCATCAATGTACCTGCGGGTAATTGGCTCATACGAATCAATTCTCCTGTCACGCAGAAAGGGCCAGTGGGTTCTGAATTGATCAGTAAGAGAGGTGTCAATGCTGATTACTTCTACCACTTCATCTTCATGAGGGGCTTGGTACAGAAGGGTTCCCATTGGGTTGCTGACAAAGGAGCCTCCCCAAAAACGCATCGCCCCGTTCTGCTCGAGCCCTACCCGATTCACCGAAACTACGTGTACTCCATTGGCAACGGCATGGCTCCTTTGAATGGTCTGCCAGGCGTTGTATTGTTCCCGGTTGGTGGCATCATCTTGTGAAGTAGCCCAGCCAATAGCAGTGGGGTAAAATAAAATTTCTGCTCCCATGAGTGAAGTGATGCGGGCTGCTTCCGGATACCATTGGTCCCAACAGATCAAAACGCCAATAGTACCATAGGCGGTAGAGAATACCCGGTAACCCAGGTCACCCGGAGTAAAATAAAACTTTTCATAGTAGGCAGGATCATCCGGAATGTGCATCTTCCGGTATTTCCCCAGATATGTGCCATCAGCATCTAATACTGCCGTCGTATTGTGATACAAACCCTGGGCTCTTTTTTCAAAGAGGGATGCAATGATCACCACTTTCAATTCTGCCGCCAGTTGTCCCCAGGCATCAGTAACTTCTCCGGGAATTGTATCAGCGAGAGCAAAATGACTGTAGTCCTCTGTATCACAGAAATAGAGAGAAGAAAATAATTCCTGCAAACAAATAATCTTGGCACCCTTCGCCGCAGCTTCTCTGGTGAGTTGCATTGCTTTGCGGGTATTCTCTTCTTTAGAGGCGGTGCAGGACATCTGTATGAGTCCAACAGGAATTACTGCCATGTTATCGGGGGTTAATGAAATGAATCAGGTTACGTTTTGTATGATGCCATCAAAACTTTTCAGTCCGATGATTTTTTCTGAAATATATCCTTCCGCATAGGTAACTCCGATGCGTTTACCCAGCATCATGGCCCTTGCTTTTACTGTTTCCAGAAATTGTGGGGTTGAAATATAGGTAGCAGGTTCTTTGCTCTCATTGGAATAGAATTGTGAACGATAGGCGAGAATGGCTTCCATTTTTTTATCCATTTGGGAAGAGATATCAATCACGAATCCCGGTTGAATAAAACGGTCCTGGATATAATGGAAAACATAGCTGGGTCTCCACGCAACTTGTTCTTCACCCTGGTCAGTAGTGATAATTTTTCTTAAGCCGGAAAGAAATGCAGCATCGGATACGAGTTTGGCACTCCTCCCATGATCGGGATGTCGGTCTTCCGGCGCATTGGCGAGAATAATTTCCGGCTGATAGCGCCGGATAACGGTGATGATTTTTCGCAGGTTGGTTTCATCCTGTTCAAAAAAGCCATCGGCCATACCCAGATTTTCCCGAACGGAAACGCCCATGATTTCAGCAGCCCTGGCGGCTTCCTGCAACCTAAGTTCTGCATTTCCCCGGGTACCTAGTTCACCACGCGTTAAGTCCACAGGTACCGGAACATCCCAGTTCCACATCATCGGGGTGTACGCCAAATGCGAGTAGGTCAAGTTTGGTTGGCTGCATGCGACAAAGGTAGCAAAAAGCTATTCAAATGTGGTGAACTCAGCGAGAGGTGGTGCATTGTGGAAAGACATAAAAAAAGCCGGAAAATTCCGGCTTAAAAGGGAGGGATTATTTCTTTGCGTAGCGCTTTTTAAATTTATCGATACGACCTGCCGTATCAACCAGAACATTCTTACCGGTATAGAACGGGTGAGAAGTATTGGAAATTTCGATTTTAACCAACGGATATTCTTTTCCGTCTTCAAATACGATTGTTTCTTTGGTAGCAGCAGTTGATTTACTTAAAAAACTGTAGCCGTTACTCATGTCTTTGAAAACCACAAAGCGGTAGCTGTCGGGATGGATGCCTTTTTTCATTTGGGTTGATTTAAAGGTTACACGGATTTTGCCGTGAATGTTTGGGGTGCAAATGTAGTCATTTCCGATGAGTTGTCAAAAAATACCCGCTAAATACCAGATAAATAACTGATTTTCAATTGATTGAAAATAATCAGGCTTTCATATTGATGAATTGGAGCGGGATCCCGAGGTTCGATTGTCGACAGGCTGCGATGACTTCCTGTAACTCGTCAATTTTTTTACCGGTTACGCGTACGATATCATCCATGATGGCAGCTTGTACTTTAAAGCCTTTGTCTTTGATCATTTTTACGATCTTCTTGGCATCCTCCTGTTTGAGACCGTTTTGTACTTTGATTTCTTTACGGACTATTTTTCCACTGGGGTAGGCATCTTTTGTAAAATCAAATGCCTGGGCATCGATGCCTTGTTTCATGGCGCGACTGATGATCACATCAATCACTTGTTTCATCTTCATATCGCTTTCTACTTCTACCGTAACCTGGAATTGCTTTTTATCGAGGGTAATTTCAACGGGTGAACCTTTGAAATCAAAGCGATTGCTGATTTCCTTTTTGACAGTATTGATGGCGTTGTCAAGTGTTTGTACATCCACTTCGCTGGCGATATCAAATGAAGGCATAAAAATTCTTTTTACAAAGATACAAACACCGATTGAGAATCAGGATTGGGGCCTGCGTTCACTTGCGAACCAGACCGGTGCTTTCCAGAAAAGCAAAACTCCTGCGAGGAATAGACTTACTGCAATGATTTCTGCCTGTGTTGGTTGGAAGGGCAATGACTCATATATGGTGTTTACACGGATCTGTTCGATGAGGAAGCGCTCCATTCCGTTTACAATTAAATAGAATCCGGCCAGTCTACCCGGTGTAATCATTTTTTTGCGCAGATACCAGATGATAGCAAAAAGTGCCAGGCACATGATTATTTCATATAAAGCTGTTGGATATACCGGTTGAGGTAGTTGCATGCAATACGGACCGGTGCATCCTTCAATTGGAATACCTTCATTGATTACATTGTGGGGATAGCGATAACTCCAGAGCCAATCCGGCAAAAAGGCGTAAGGATTCGGTCGATTGTTTACAATGCCCCAGTCTCCATCTCCACTTACCTGGCATCCGATTCTTCCCAAGCCATAAGCCAGCATCATGGTAGGTGCCATACAATCTGCCAGGTGAATGACAGAGATTTTATTTTTGGTGGCATAATAGATGATGGCAAAAGTGGCACAGATTAAACCTCCGTAAAAGGTGAGTCCGCTAAAGCTCAGTAAGGAACCCACCGGATCTTTAGAGAATTCATTCCAATTCTCCAGGTTGTGAAAGATCTTGGCGCCGAGAAATCCAAAAGCAGCCGCATAGAGGATGAAATCTCCTACCCTGTCATGCGGCCAGATGCGAATGGTTCTGGTCTCCGGCTTGGGTAATCTTTCTTTTTTATTTTCTCTGTATTTCAGCAATAGCATCAAACCGCCTACCAGTAGTCCGGCCAGCGGGTGACCTTCGGCTGAAAAGATGAAGGATTGTGGATCGCGAAATACATCGGGCAACAAGAAGGCACCGATGAATTTATAACCAAATAAAAAACCCAAGACAAAAGTGATGAGCCAATCAGAAATACTCACCGGCCCACCTACCGTAATTTTTTGTTCTGAAAATTGAAATAGTCCTTGCGCTTCTTTTCTCTTTAATTCCATGCTCAGGATCCAGCCTGCCACCAGGAAGGCAATCGCAACAAAAAATCCAAACGAGTTAATCAGTTGAAGTCCGTTAATCTCAATACCAAAAAGATCTTTCAACGCGTAATATAGATTCGGATACATACGGGCCTATTGAAGTTGATGAAAGAGGAGGTTAGTAAAAATAAGGCCCCGCTTAAGCGAGGCCTATACGAACTAATCCATCCATTCTCAAATATACAAAAAATTAATTGCAGTGCTCATTAAATACACTGATGAGGTGTTGGGCGATTACCTGGGCCGGACGGCCCTCAATCTGGTGGCGTTCTACCAGGTTCACCAATTGACCGTCTTTGAACAGGGCAATAGCGGGGGAAGAAGGCGGGTAAGGTAATAAATGACTGCGAACAGCATTCACCGCCTCCGTGTCAAAACCCGCAAATGCGGTCGTCAGTTGATCAGGTCTTTTGGTTGCATTTTTAACGGCCATCAGAACGCCGGGGCGACAAGTGCCTGCTGCACAGCCACATACAGAATTGATCACCACCAGGGTGGTACCCGGTTTCTGCAGGGTGGCTTCCACCTCCGCACTGTTGGTCATTTCATCGAAACCATTGTCGGTTAATTCTGCCTTCATCGGCATCACAATCTCTGCTGGATACATATTGTTTGATTTTCTGCTGCAAAGATACTTCATTCCCCTATTCTTCAAAGAGTTATAAAAAAGACATAATGGCATTATATTGGAATATATACTGACTAAATGGCATATAGAAAGGACAAACAATGCCAAAAATGTTGAAAAAAATGGCTTTTTTCTTACTGGTATGGGCTTTGACTGATAGTCATAAATCAATTACTCACTCTAAAAAAATAAAACATGTCTATCATTAAACGTAACCCGGTATTTCCCGGAAGCCTGCTCGATGAATGGTTCTTTAATTTCCCTACCAACTGGGGAAGAGAAGAACAAAATTTAACGGCCACTCCTGCCGCCAATATCACAGAAACTGCCGATGCCTTTCAAATTACCCTGAATGTTCCCGGCAGGAAAAAAGAAGATTTTCAGGTGCAGGTAGAACAAGGACTGCTGACTATCCGCTACGAAAAGAAGGAAGAGAAAACGGAGAAGGAGAGCAAAACGATTCGCAGGGAATTTATTTTCAACAGCTTTAAAAGAAGCTTTACCCTCGATGAACAAATTGATGTCAACGGCATTCAGGCCCGATATGAAAATGGATTACTGCAACTGGTTCTTCCTAAAAAGGAGGCCGTTCAGCCGGTAACCAACCGGATCGTGATCCAATAAAATAACGGCACCGCAAAATAGTTTTTTTGCAGCGTGGTTTTTGGTTAAGGACCTCCTGTTTTCACAGGAGGTTTTTTATTTTTATATAGTGTAATAATCCGGTTAGTTCGATAACTAACTCAATAGCATCACCTTTGAGCGCCAGGCCCATTATGTCGATAGAAGCAGATTTTATTCAATTATTAGAGCAAAATCAACGCATCATCAATAAGGTATGTCGCATTTATGCGCATACCCCGGAGGATCGCAATGATCTCTACCAGGAAATTGCTTTGCAAGCCTGGCGATCCTACCACCGGTTTAGGGGAGACGCACAATTTTCTACCTGGTTGTATCGCGTCGCCTTGAATACAGCCATTACTCACTTTCGGAAGCGGCAGAAGGAATCAACCCTTTCTGAACCAACGGAAACCGACTCTCCTCCCCTTTCGGAGACTGATCCCCGCGAGGAAATGCTGCAAAGTATGTACAAGGCAATTACTTTACTTTCTGATATTGATAAAGCGATTGTTTTGCTCTACCTCGATGATTATCCCTATGATGAAATAGGTCGTATGATTGGAATTACTCCCAATCATGTAGCTGTAAAAATGAGCCGAATTAAAACCCGATTACAATCATTGACCCAACAGTCACCTAATTAAAATGCAGTTATGGAACTGGATCACCTGAAACAGCAAATGAACAGACAGTTGGAAAATGATACCAACTGGCAACCTGCCGAAGATTTTAAAGTAATTATTCGGAAAAAATCTGAGAGTGTTGTCCAAAAAATTAGGCGAAGTCTATGGATGGAAACCATCATCGGTCTTTTTGTGAACATACCCATGGCTATCTATTTCAGTTATAAATACCCGCAATTGTTGCAACTAAAATTAGTTTGGATTATTCTTTTTCTCATTATTGCTACTGTTCCTATACTCGGCTACTTGATCACCCAAACTTATACGTCTGAAAAACAGTCTAACAGTATTCTGGATAACTTGAAGCGCATCCATCTTCTCATCACAGGTTATTGTCAGATGAACCTTTTCTTGAGCATATTGGCAGTTCCTATTGGATACATACTGGGACTCTATCTGGCCAATTATACTAATAATTCATCCGGCCTGATGGACGTACTTGATAATATTTCCCAGTTATCAATGAAGGCAAAAGCAATTTTTATCGGAGTATTGATATTTTTTGAATTACTATTCTATTATTTGCTGCGCAGGTACTTGGATTATTTTTACCGTCAATACCTGATGAAGATAAAAGAAATGATTAATGAACTGGAGTCTGAATAAGAGAACATTGGTATTCAAAGAATAATTGTAACTTTCAGCATTGAAAAAGCTACTTGCCTTTTTTTGTCTGTCTGTTTACTTCTTTGCCACCACAGAAGCCAAGCAGTTATTTAAGATACCAGTTATTTTCCAGCACTATGCGGAACATCAGCAGGAAAATCACCACCTTTCCCTCCTGGAATTTCTGGATATGCACTACATGCATGGGAGTCCCTTCGACCAGGATTATGACCGGGATATGAAACTGCCTTTCAAAAGTACAGGAGATGCATTTTCCTTCTTCCCCCTGACCGCCGATAGAATGCCCCCCTCCTGCTTCGTTATTTGTCCCTCAACAACACTGCCTCAATACCTGCTGCCGTCTAAACAAGACAAACCTTCCCGGACTGCAGAACATAGCATCTGGCAGCCCCCCCGAACGACAGTCTGACCACCCATTTTCTTATCTTTATTTTTATTCCTGTAACTTCTTTCCTCCCCGGAATAAGTTGCATCCATTACATTGTACATTATGTTGAATGCTATCATTCGTTTTTCGGTTCGGAATCCATTAATAATCGGACTTTTCATCATTGGCTTAATTGGCTATGGTGGCTATCAGGTAACACGATTACCTATTGATGCAGTTCCCGACATTACCAACAACCAGGTACAGGTAATCACCGTTGCTCCCTCATTTGGCGCTACCGATATAGAACGACTTATCACCTTTCCTATCGAGCAGGCCAATAGCAATATCGCCGGAATTAAAGAAATCAGAAGTTTCTCCCGATTCGGACTCTCTCTTGTTACCATCGTATTTGACGATGCCACTGACCTCTACTGGGCGCGTCAACAAGTAGCCGAACGCCTCATCGATGTCAAAAGCATCATTCCGGAAAAAATAGGAATTCCCAAATTAGGACCTATCAGCACCGGCCTGGGTGAGATTTATCAATACGTGCTAAGACCTAAACCCGGTTATGAACAAACCTGGGATGAGACCCAATTAAGAACGGTGCAGGACTGGATCGTGCGTCGTCAGTTATTGGGTGTGCCCGGCGTAGCCGAAGTGAGCAGTTTTGGAGGAAAGGTGAAGCAGTATTCCGTTCGGATCGATCCGGCCCGCCTGCAATCTTTCGGCATCACTATCACAGATGTGTTGTCAGCCCTGGAAAAAAACAACCAGAATACCGGAGGTGCCTATATCGAAAAAGGACCTTCCGTCGTATTTATCCGAACTGAAGGCCTTCTGTCTTCAGAAGAAGAAATTGGTAATATACCCGTTCGGAAAACAGCTGCTAATACCCCCCTTTTTATT
>JBIIRN010000299.1:0-2522 GCA_044341525.1 Sediminibacterium sp.
TGGCATACTCGATGGCATTAGTATGATTATCAGAGGAACCATCGTGCAATTAAAAACTCCCGACCACATGCGAGGTCGTGTGATGAGTGTCAACTCTATGTTCATCAACAGCAGCAATGAACTCGGACAATTTGAAAGCGGGGTAGCCTCTAAAATAATGGGAGTAGTTCCTTCGGTTATTTTCGGAGGTTCGATGACCTTGCTGGTGGTAGTAATAACCTGGTTCAAGGCACCCAGTCTGAGAAAAATGGAATATTAAGTTTTTTGAATCAGGGAGCGCATCCTTTCCAGTACATAGTAAACAGCCGGACAAAACTCAGAATTTTTAAGGGTAATTGCAGGTCGTTTAAAGAACACATCTTCATCGGTGTAAGGAAATCTCCGACAATCTGAGGGACGATCTTCATAGATAGTACAGGCATTGCCTTGCCCTAAAAAAGGACAAGGCAGGGACTGAAGTACATAATCCCCCTCCTCATCTATTCTAAGGAATTTCTCAATAAAAGCCCCCTCTTTCATTCGCAGGTGCTTGCTGATTCGTTTGATATCGGGGGTCTTAAACCGGGGGGAGTAACCGGTACAGCAGCCCGCACAATCCAAACAGGATATTTTACTGAATGCCTCGGTATGTAATTCGGGGAGATTTTCCAACATGGCTTTCCGATCACCTCGCTCCAACAGCCGCTTATAATCCCGCCGGTGTTCACCGCTTTTTCTTTGCCAGTTGTCCCTCTCCGACCAGTTCTCCATGTGTTTTGTGTAAGATACAGGCGGAAAAATAAGCAATAATCAGCACAGCTTTTAAAATGGAGTAAAAATGGAGAATTCCACCATGCACAAACTATCCCCACGACGAATAAATCAGTCCATTCTAATCTGTCTTGCTGTAACTTTGCGCTGCCGCACAGAAGGTTGGCGGTTGGATCATTTCCATCAACTTCATTTTAATAGTCATGAGTCATCAGAATGTTACCCCCGTTAGTGAGTTTGAAAGCAGACACATTGGCCCACGTGGCGAAGAAACCCGCACCATGCTCGAGCAGATTGGTGTACCCGATGTGGAGACCCTGATCAGCCAGACCATACCTGCTGCTATCCGCATCCAGGCTGATCCTGAGATCCCTGCTCCGATGACTGAATTTGAGTATTTGCAGTGGATGAAACAACTCGCGGGCCGCAACCAGGTTTTCAAAAACTTCATTGGGCAGGGATACTACGGTACAATAACCCCCAGTGTTATACTGCGGAATATTTTTGAAAACCCGGGATGGTATACCCAATACACACCCTACCAGGCAGAGATTTCACAGGGCCGACTGGAAAGTCTGCTCAACTTCCAAACCATGGTGGCGGATTTGACCGGTCTTCCCATCGCGAATGCTTCTTTGCTGGATGAAGCTACTGCTGCTGCAGAAGCAATGTCGATGTTCTTTCATCACATCAATAAAGGGGATATTCCTGAACGACCCAAACTATTTGTAGATAAGGAAGTTTTCCCCCAAACCATCGATGTATTAATTACCCGCGCTGCACCTTTGGGAATTGAAATCATAACAGGTGATGTTGATGGTGCTCAACTCGATAGCACTTACTTTGGTGCCATGGTTCAGTATCCCAATAACAGGGGTGCCATCCATTCATTGGCTGAGTTTACTGAACACGTTCATGCGATCGGAGGTTTAGTCATTGCCGCCAGTGACCTGCTCGCACTTACCTTACTGGTTCCACCCGGAGAATGGGGAGCCGATGCAGTGGTTGGTTCGGCTCAAAGATTAGGTGTTCCGATGGGATATGGCGGACCACATGCTGCATTCTTTGCTACAAGAGATATTTTCAAAAGGGGGATGCCCGGAAGATTAATAGGCGTGAGCATTGATGCTGCCGGCAATCGCGCACTGCGTATGGCGCTGCAAACCCGCGAACAACATATCAAAAGAGAGAAAGCCACTTCCAATATTTGTACTGCCCAGGCATTGCTGGCGAATATGGCTGCGATGTATGCGGTATTTCACGGACCCGATGGGTTGAAAAATATTGCGACCCGAATTCATCAGAGGGCGCAGGTGCTTGAACATAACCTGGCGCAATTGGGCATCCGACAACTGAATTCCTTCTATTTTGATACCCTTTGCGTTGATGCAGGACACTTAAACAATCTTAGAAAAGAGGCAGAGTCCAAAAAAATTAACCTACGCTATTTTGCCAATGGAGAAGTAGGCATCAGTGTAGATGAAACTACCAACGATGCCGATATTACTCTGTTAACAGAAGTTTTTGCTGCTGCCGCAGGAAAAAAATGGACAGGTAGCTCGGCTTCCAAGGATGTTCTACAAATTCAGGAAAATTTACAGCGGCAATCCTCCTATCTCCTCCATCCGGTATTTCATGCGCATCGGAGTGAGAGCCAGATGATGCGTTACATCAAACAACTGGAAAACAAAGATCTTTCGCTGAATACAAGCATGATCAGTTTAGGCAGTTGTACCATGAAATTGAATGCCGCTACTGAAATGATGCCGGTG
>JBIIRN010000300.1:0-2518 GCA_044341525.1 Sediminibacterium sp.
TCCCTCTTCCTGCTCAACCCCGACATTCATTTTCTCAACTTCGGTTCTTTCGGTGCTTGTCCGACCCCCGTTTTTGAAAATTATTTGTATTGGGAGCGACAATTGGAGTGGGAACCGGTACAGTATTTTGCCTTTGACTCGGTTGGCAGACTTGCACACAGCCGGGAACAACTGGCAGCCTATTTGGATGTAGCGGATAAAGACGATTTGGTATATGTAACCAACCCCTCTTATGCAGTGAATCTCATCGCCAAGAATTTATTGCTGCAACCCGGTGATGAAATTCTGACTACCGATATCGAGTATGGTGCCTGCGACCGCACCTGGAAATTGTATTGCAGGAAGGCAGGGGCTATTTATAAACGACAGCACATTCCCCTTCCGGTAACGACGACTGATGCATTTGTTGAGGCATTCTTTGCCGGATTAACTCCAAGAACAAAAGCTGTTTTCATCAGCCACATCACCAGTGCAACAGGATTGATTTTACCGGTTGAGAAGATTGTGCATCGAGCAAAAACTTTAGGTTTGATCACCATTGTAGATGGAGCACATGCGCCTGCACATGTATCCTTATCGATTCAACAATTAGATCCTGATTTTTATACCGGTGCCTGCCACAAATGGATGATGGCACCTAAGGGATGCAGTTTTTTATATGTGAAGAAAACAGCCCAGGAATTATTGAAGGAGCCGATGATAGTCAGCTGGGGATATGAAGCAGTGCATCCTTCCGGTTCGAATCTGCTAGATTATAACCAGCTGATAGGTACCCGGGATTTTTCTGCCTTTTTAACGGTCCCTGCCTGCATCGAATTCATGCACCAGTATGAATGGCCCAAAGTGGCAGCGGGTTGTCATTTACTCACGCTGGAATATGCTCCTATATTCCATGACTGTCTGGGCACCACCCCGATTAGTCCTTTAAATGACCAATGGATTGGGCAGATGGTAAGTGTACCCATACGAACTACTCAGCCGGAGACTTTACAAAAATGTTTGTACCAGGATTATAAGATTGAGGTGCCGCTCATGCGACAGGGAGAAGATATCTACATCCGTTATTCGATTCAGGTCTTTAATACCCGGGAGAATCTAGAGCATTTGCTCAGTGCCTTGACAACGCTCAGAAAGAATGGGGAACTGATACAATAATTAAAATTCGGGGCATGCCCAACGATTATTTTCAGTTTCAGCAATTCAGGATAGAGCAGGCACAGGCGGCTATGAAGGTTACCACGGATGCCTGCATTTTTGGTGCCTGGTTGGCTCGCCTGTTAAAAAATACAAAGGGCAGATTACTCGATGTAGGAACGGGCACCGGTCTCCTCTCCTTGATGATAGCGCAGGAAGCAGTTTTACAGATAGATGCGATAGAAATTGACTCGAGGGCAGCAGCACAGGCGCAAAGTAATTTTCGAATATCTCCCTGGAAGGAACGGTTAATCGTATGGCAGGGAGATATCAGGGAGTTTCGCAAGGAGCAACGATATGATTACATCATTAGTAATCCACCTTTTTATGAGCATGATTTAACTTCGGAAGATGAACGAAGGAATGATGCCTTGCATAGCCGACGTTTAAAGTTACATGAGTTGGTGGAGGTTTTGGGGGAATTGTTGAGTGAGGAAGGAAAATGGGGGGTGGTTTTACCTACCCATAGGGTGAATGATTTGATAGGACTCGCTGCTGCGAAAGGATGGAAATGCCTGCAACGATTAGAGGTATACAATGAGGGGAAAGCAAGGGCCTTCCGCAGTTGTTTGTGGTTAGGAAGAGAGGGAACAGTTTTACCAACAGAACATTTACAAATCCGCCAATCAGGTATTTATACGTTAGAATTCCAACAATTATTGGGTAGTTTCTACCTGGCATTTCAGCCAATTGACCCATAGGCATATTCCTGTAGGTATTGATAGTCGTCGGTGAGTTGTCCTTTTTGCAGAATGGTAGCTCTTTGGAGGGTATCGGAGCTACCACTGATCAGGTCGCTGATTACATATTTCATCAATTGTTCTCCAAAGTATCGGCTGGCATCGCGGGGTAACTCATTGGGGAGGTTACCTACTGCCATTACATCGATGCTGTTGGGTAGATAAGGTGCAGTTTTATTTCCTGTTATTCTATCGACTCCATAAACAGGATTATCTGCAGAAGCATCGCCCAGGTTGCAGGGAACGCTGCCGTTTTTATCATCAGTGATATCGGCAATGGTGAACATGCGGTAATCTGGGGCTTGTAAAGTCTCCATGGAAAAAAGTCGCGGGATGGATTCGTCCCAATAGATGCCATTCATTAAAACATCTGCGGCACGGGTAAAGGGTTCAAAGAGACAATCGTATTCATGGGCATGCTGATGAAAATGCAGACGACGGTAGGTGCCATCGGTTTTGTGTCGATAGAGATCAGCGCCTTTGAGGTGCACATAAACCGGGTAGGAGAAAGTTTCCTGAAGGAATTCATCGGGTTCGACTTCCTGTATGTCCATCAGGTTCATGATTTCCAGGATGCCGTGAGC
>JBIIRN010000301.1:0-2511 GCA_044341525.1 Sediminibacterium sp.
TCCACTCAAAAGCCATGCACCCCATGTAGCTCCTGCAGTTCCGCAGACCGACGAATGGCGTTCGTTGTTCAATGGTAAAGACCTGCAGGGCTGGCACACGTTCGGCAAAACCACCGTTAACCCATCTTGGAAAGTGGCTGATGGTTGTATTTATTATGATGCAGCCAGCAAAACGGCGGAAGAGAGAAAAGGGCCCGGCGATCTGGTTACCAATGACGAATTTGAAAACTTTCACCTAGAGCTGGAATGGAAGGTCTGCAAGAACGGAAACAGCGGGATTATCTTCTGGTCAAAAGACAATAGTCAATTCAAGGAATCCTGGCATACAGGTCCGGAAATGCAGGTACTCGACAACGACGGACATCCCGACGGAAAAATTCTCAAACACCGTGCAGGTAATCTCTATGATCTCTTGGCATCCAAAGAAGGGGTAGCAAAGTCCTATGAACAATGGAACAAAGCTGAGATCATCGCTGATCATGGCTTGCTTATCTTCCGCTTAAACAACGAAGAAGTGCTGCGCACACGCTACGATGATGAGAACTGGAAGGCCCTGATCGCCGGCAGTAAATTCAAAACGAAAAAAGATTTCGGCACCTTCACAAAAGGCCACGTTGTATTACAAGACCATGGTGACAATGTTTGGTACCGCAACATTCGGATCCGCTCACTCTGAGTTGCTGGTATTCATTGTGACGGAAGAAACAATAAAGTTAAGTTCTGACTAATCATGCAGCTTTCCATTCCGGATGATACTTATTTCATGCAGCAGGCACTCGTGCAAGCCCGCATGGCATTCGAGGCAGACGAAGTGCCCGTTGGAGCTGTGGTTGTAATGCAAAACAGGATTGTCGCGCGTGGTCACAACCAGGTCGAAAAACTGACCGATGCTACCGCCCACGCAGAAATGCTGGCACTCACCAGCGCCTTTCACCTGCTGGGTACCAAATACCTGCCCGATGCAACACTGTATGTGACACTGGAACCCTGTCTGATGTGTTGCGGCGCATTGTTTTGGGGGAAAATTGGCAGGGTCGTTTATGGGGCATCGGATCCTAAAAACGGGTTCCGTTCCAAAACCAATCCCCACTGGCCCCTGCATCCTTCAACCGAACTGCTAGGCGGAGTGCTGGAAGGACCCTGCGCTGAACTGATGACCAGTTTTTTCAAGAGCAAACGCTGACACTACCCCGTATTGTCGAAATCTGGAACAATTCAAGGATCATTTCCCAATAAGTGAAGGAACCCTCCTAATTTTGCAGCATCGTTTACCTTAAAATATAATTGTATGTCTTTTACACTGGCTCCTCTTCCCTATGCTCATGATGCGTTGGAACCGCATATCGATACCCTGACCATGCAGATCCACCATGGCAAACACCACCAGGCTTATGTAGACAACCTGAATAAAGCCATTGCCGGAACCCCCCATGAAGGAAAAAGTCTGGCAGAACTGGTGGCGGTAGCCGGTAGCATCAGTCCAGCTGTAAGAAACAATGGTGGCGGTCACTGGAACCATACTTTCTTCTGGGAAAGTCTGGCTCCCAATGCAGGTGGTAATCCCTCAGGTGCACTGGCAGAGGCCATCACCGGTGCTTTCGGTTCATTCGATGCCTTCAAAGAAAAACTTGCGACAGCAGGCATGACCCGTTTTGGCAGCGGTTGGGCCTGGCTGATTGTAAAAGATGGAAAGCTGGAAGTATGTTCCACTCCCAATCAAGACAATCCATTGATGGACATCGCCGAAACCAAGGGCAGTCCTATTCTCGGGGTGGATGTATGGGAACACGCTTACTACCTGAAATACCAGAACAGAAGAGCCGACTACCTGGCTGCTTTCTGGAATGTTGTTAACTGGAATAAAGTAGCGGAAAGATTCGCTGCTGCAAAATAAATCATAAGATCACCGGGCTGCTGATGCAATCAGCAGCCCTTTATTTTTTTATATGAAATCAACGCTCTTCTGCCTCACAGCCCTTACCCTGCTTAGTTCTTGCGGCAACAATCGCCTCGTTATTATGAGCAAGGGTGACCCTGAAATTCAGGAAAAAAATGGAACCATTATTGGTAAAGATGGGGTGGGTCACCAGGAAACTATCTTGTCTACCAGCCGCGGTGATTGGAAGTTAGAATCTCCCGCCGGTAAGGGCACGGCTGAACTGAAAGAAAAGGGACTTTATGTGGTGAATGTAAAAAATGATACCATCATCGGCAGTTTTCAAAATTATGTATCAGCTGAGAATGCAGGGCAGGTGGTCTCTCAGGAAACCGTTATCAAAAAATTAGATTCGCTCCGACTGCTGGTAGAAGCTAAAAATGTATCTGCTGCCAACCGGAATTTTTATATCCTTCCTAACACAGCTGCTTTCATAACTTCCAATCAGGAAGCAGAGATTGTTGGCCCTTATCATAAAATGACTTCCGCTTATGCGAAAGATGGAGCCCAGCCGGAAGTGTATCGATTTTACAGCATCCGCGAAATCAGGGAAACCATTGGGAAATTGGAAGCAT
>JBIIRN010000303.1:0-2510 GCA_044341525.1 Sediminibacterium sp.
GATGAAACCCAGTTCAGCAAAATATTCCAGAAAGTCGTTGTGAGCATGAATAGGTACGATGAGTCCGTCGTTGTGTTCCCGTGAATAAGGAATGGATGCGAGTTTCCAGTTCCCAAATCCACTGCCGGTAAAGGGATGTTTGCGTGCATGCTGCCAGGCAGCATCCCACAAAATAAATCGGGCCTGCGTACTGCCATCTTTGATATTAACGATATCGCCTATCCGCTTGTCGACTGTGCCATAAGATTCGACTGAAGAATTGGAGTCCATATATTGGTACTGAGCATAATTGGTGGCTACGCGGGATGAAACAACCGACAAACCAATGAGAAAAATCCCCAGTAAAAGGCGAACAGCCAATGCTTTGATTGCCTTGTCCTTCAAATAAGTGATCAAAGAAATGAGCAGGAACGCAACTACACTTCCAATGATGGCTACCAACGCTGTTCTTGAATTCAACAGAAATATAGTCGTAGCTGCCAGGAAAAAAACCAATGCATACCAAATGCGCCAAACATTTTTATAATAAAAAATACCTGCCAGCATAAATGGAATTTTAACTACCATAGCGGCGGCATAAATATTTTTATTGCCGGCATTCAACCGCATGGAAAGCACCAATTCACTAAAGGTCAATTCTCCACTGCCCTTGAAAAAATAAAGAAGGGAGATAGCGGCCTGAACAAAAAGAAATAAGGAGACAATGCCCAGAATGGCTGGAATCAAATCTGAACGGCGATAAAAAAATAGGAAAAGATGGAAAAATGTGAGAAGGGATGTAGCCAACCTAACCAAACAAACGATGGTCTCGGTTGGGTTGATGGACCATACCAAAGAAATAGTAGCAAGTAATACAAGAGACAAATAAACCCAGATCAATCGCAATGAGAAAAGTGCACGTATTGCCTCACTGGTAGCATCTCTTTGAAAATACAACATGACAATGGCCATTGCATTAACCATCATCAAATAAAGCCATTGGCTACCCAGGTATTCAATCCCATCCCAGGGCCCGACCCATTCAACCCCCATCAACAAAACCAGCATAACTATCGGCATCCATTTCATCAAGTTAACTCCACCATCTGATGCAACAGATGCTGCGGGTATATTTGCTTCTCCAATTGGGGCCTTGGAATTAAATTTCTTGTTTTTCTTCATACGTAAAGAATAATCTAACAGCGAATATGCAGCATTTTACCAGACAAATTACATAAAATTCAGCAGTGCTGTTCGACCTGTTGAAAACCAATTATTAGAGGGACTTTGGGATGGGAATCAGATAGCAAATATGTAGTATCTTTGTTCCTTCAACCGGATGATTTCGATATGAAAAAAGAAAGGGAAGAAGACCTGGAAGCCAACCTGACCGGGGAGAACAATCCTGCAGAGGAATCCGCCAAACCGACATGGTTCAAACGCATCCGTAAGGGAATTCTTACGTCTACCGCTGAAAAAAAGGAAACACCGGAAGGACTCTGGAATAAATGTCCTGAGTGCAGCCATATTTGTACCACTTCAGAGTTAAGAGAAAATCTCTTTGTTTGTCCAAAATGTAATTATCACCATCGCATCGGTAGTCTCGATTATTATGACTTGCTATTCGGCGAAGACCAGTATACCGAACTATTCGGGAATATTCGCAGCAAGGATGCCCTGGGTTTTACCGACCTGAAATCTTACCAGAAGCGACTCGATGATATTCATGCCAAGACTGATTTACATGACTCGATGCGGGTTGCGACCGGTAGCATAGCAGGTGAAGCTGCGGTTGTTGCTTGTATGGATTTCGAATTCATCGGCGGTTCCCTGGGAAGCGTCATGGGAGAGAAATTCAGCCGTGCCGTTGATTATTGTCTGCAACACCGATTGCCCTATATCGTTATTAGTAAGAGTGGTGGAGCCCGCATGATGGAAAGTGCCTTCAGTCTGATGCAACTCGCGAAAACGAGTGGTAAACTATCCCAATTAAGTGATGCCACCCTACCCTATATTTCCGTATTAACGGATCCGACTTTTGGCGGTATTTCTGCCAGCTTCGGTATGTTAGGCGATGTCAATATTGCTGAACCGGGTGCGCTGATTGGTTTTGCCGGCCCAAGGGTTATCCGCGAGACCATCAAAAGAGACCTGCCTGAGGGCTTTCAAAGAAGCGAATTTCTGCTGGAACACGGGTTCCTCGATTTTATTGTAGAGAGGAAAAACATGCAGGAAAAGCTCGCACAACTCATCCGACATTTTCGACAGTAAGCAACTGTGGATACACCCCAATTTTATTTTTCATTCGACTTTTCCGGCAAAAAAGTATGGCACAGGAAATGAATAACCGGCAGGCCTATTTCAATTACCACATAGATGATAAATATGTGGCGGGTATCGTATTGCTGGGGTCGGAAGTCAAATCAATTCGGGAGGGTAAACTCAGCTTCCAGGATTCATTCGGCTTTTTCGAAAAAGGTGAACTCTGGCTGCGGGGTCTTTATATCGGAGAGTACTCTAAGGGAACAGTT
>JBIIRN010000302.1:0-2510 GCA_044341525.1 Sediminibacterium sp.
TTCGCCCAACAGGAAGCTAACTACGAAGATAAAATCATCGGTACTGTTGGCGTTCGTATGGATAAATCAAACACCAACGGTGACCCACAGAAATACTTCGCCTTCCCGAAAGCTTCACTGGCAGTGAACCTGACCAATTTTGATTTCTTTAAATCAAGAACCATCTCTCAACTGAAACCCCGCATCGCCTATGGTCAGACTGCAGGACCCGTTCCGTTCGGAGCTACCTTCACCTCATTAGGTGGTGTTAACATCGGAGGTTTATTGGGATCAACCGTTGCTACCAGCATCGGCAACCTGCTTGTAGTTCCTGAGAGAGCCATTGAACTTGAATTCGGTGTAGATGCCGGCTTCTTCAATAACCGCTTATCACTGGAAGCTACCTACTACATCAAAACAACCAAAGACAACCTGCAACCGCTGAACCTCTCGCCTGCAACCGGTGTTGTTAGCACCATCAGCAATGAAGCTGAAATGAGAAATAGAGGTCTTGAATTGAGTTTGGCCGGTACCATTATCCAAAAGGAAAAAATCAAATGGACCTCCCGTTTATTGTGGTGGAAAAATGATGTACTGATCACCAGACTCGGTATCCCCTCATACACTACCGGCGCATTCGGTACAGCTTTGGGAACCTTCCTGATCCGCCAGGGCGTTGCACCTACTACCATTGTAGGTACCCCTGCCTTATCTAGTTCAGATTTTACCGTATGGGGAAATGCACAGCCTGACTGGACTTCCTCCTGGTCGAACAACATCACCTTCCTGAAAAATTTCGAATTCAACTTTTTGATGGAATATAGAAAAGGTGGAGATAATGTTAACCTCACTTCCTTCCTGACCGACGGCGGTGGTACCACCAAGGGCTGGTTTGATGATGATAATAAAGATGGAATTCCTAATGGCCGTCAGCGTCCACCTGCACCCTATAACAACGCAGGTAGATGGGTACAAGATGCTACTTTCCTGAAAATTCGTGAATTGGGCCTCTACTACAATGTACCCAAATCAGCCTTAGGTAAAGCCGGTAGCTTTATCCAGCGCGCAAGAGTTGGCCTCTCCGGTAACAACGTATTTTTATCTACTAAATACGTAGGTTACGATCCGGAAACTTCCACCTTCGGTGCACAGGCATTGGCCAACAACGTAGATGTAGCACCCTATCCATCTGCCAGAAGGTTATTTTTCCACTTACAAATCGACTTCTAAATCATACCAATATGAAAAAGATACCCATACTAATTTTAATGGGAGTTACCCTTTCACTTTTTTCCTGTAACCCCTTCGAAGTAAAAAAACTGGAGGACCCCAATAACCCTAGTGAAGCAAGTGTTCTGACCAACGCCTCCAGAAGCCAGATTCAATTTCTGGTAACCGGCCTTGAATCAAGACACAGAGGCTATGTGACCAACATTTCTCAGGCCTGGAATACTTTCGGAAGAGAAATCTGGTACCTGAACGCATCTGACCCGCGCTTTCAAACAGACTGGCTGGGACAAGCCGGTCGTTTACCCGATGCCGCTTTCTTCGGATTCGGAGCTACCGGCGGAGGATCTTATGCAACGCCCTACCAAACAATCAAACAAGGTTATGTATTGATTGAATCTGCTCAAAATAGTTCCTTCCTAAGTGCCGCTGAGAAAAACGCGATATCTGGATTTGCCAAAACCATCCAGGCATACCAATTCATTATCCCGGCCAATTGGCAATATCAAAACGGCATTCGTACAGATGTGAAAGATCCTTTGAAGCCCGGTGGATTCAGGTCATATACCGCAGCACTTGGTTTCATCGACTCACTGCTGAATGCTGGACTGGCAGACCTGAACAATGCAGGCACCACGTTCCCTTTCACGCTGACTGCCGGATTCGCCGGGTATAATTCCATCGACGGATTGAAAAGAGTGAACCGTGCCATCGCCGCCCGCGTAGCAGTTTACCGCAAAGACTGGCAAGGTGCACTGAATGCATTGTCTCAATCATTCATGAACCTTACCGGACCACTCAATGCCGGCCCAGCCCATACTTTTGGTGCACCCCCGGATTCATTTAACCCACTGTTCTATGTACTGGATGCCAACATTAACACCATTATCGTGGTTCACCCCTCCGTACTGGCAGATGCGACTCCCGGTGATACCCGTGTCTCTTCCAAATTCCACCAGCGTGCTGTACCGGTAACTGTTACCACCGATGCAACTCCGCTCGTGGGAACACATCAGGACAAAAGATGGGCTACCAATACTGCCCCTATACCATTCATTAAAAATGAAGAATTAATCTTAATCAAAGCAGAGGCACACGCCCAACTGAATCAAACAGCTGATGCCGTTGCTGCGATTAATATTATCCGCACCGCTGCAGGTATCGGCAATTACACCGGTGCTACTACCCAAACAGCCCTCATTGATGAAATCCTGTATCAGCGTAGGTACTCACTTTGGGCAGAACCCTGGGGGCATCGCTGGATAGATGCGCGCAGATATGATAAATTAAATACCATCCCCACC
>JBIIRN010000304.1:0-2506 GCA_044341525.1 Sediminibacterium sp.
CATCAATTCGTTCAAAGCTTCCTTCCGTAGGGTGTTTAATGTCTTCACCGCCGAATCTGCCGAAGAGGGCCGTAAAATCCTGAATTCCGAGGAGATCCATGTGATTTTGAGTGACCAGCGGATGCCCAAGGAGACCGGTATTGAGTTTTTTCAGTCCATTTTAGAGTCCCACCCCGACCCTATCCGTATTTTGATTACGGGTTATACGGACATCAATGCGGTAATTGATGCCATCAATGTGGGGAATGTATATAAATACCTCACCAAACCCTGGAATGAGGATGACATTAAGAATTTCATCATCAAGGCATTTGAGGTAGTAGACCTTCGCCAGAAGAACCGGGAATTGACCGAGCGGCTGATAGATGCCAATACCAAGCTCGAGTTTCTAGCCCGCCAGGGGTTGCTTTCCTAAAATTTTTTGTTTCCCGGAGGAAAAATACAGTTCATTGATTCCCATGCGGGAATTACATAATCATCAGCATTGCCCTTTACCTGTTAAGTTGTCCCCCCGATACAGATAGGGTTTCATCTTCTGCACTACCATTTTTCTGACGACTGTCAGCACTCAATATTTTCTGTTGAGGAATATCTGTATTGATTAGTTTTGTTACTAGAGTAGCCACTTCCTTCAACCAGGTGGTTTGGGAATGCTGTAATTCTCCCAGGGGGTCGATGTCGGGTCCCAGCATGGCATTCCAAATCTCTCCTGAACCTTTTACCCAGAAACCATGTGTACCCCATTTCTTTGGGCTGCTTCCTCTTCCATGGTCAGTGGTGATAATGAAGGTGGTATTATTTCTATAAAATGGGTCTGATTGCACATAATACCAGAGATCGCCCAACAATTGATCAAATTGATGCGCCTTCATCAGGTATTGATCGTAGTTACCACGATGGGCATATTCGTCGGTTTCTCCCATTCCCAAAAAAAGTACTTTCGGATGGTGTTGTTGCAGATAGTTTTTTGCTGCTACATAGGTAAGCAGGTCATTGCGGGTGTGTTCTATCGGCAGGGATGACTGCACCTTGTTAATGAGGATGCCCATAGGATCGTTCTCTTCTTGCACCTTTTCATACCCTGCATTTACCGGTATCATAGATTCTTTTTCACGAAGAATATAGGGTAATATGTTCCAGGAACAAAAGGCAACTACTTTTCCTGCATACGCCTGGTGATGGTTGGCTATTTCCAGTACGGTCGAACGACGGCTTTTCACCGCCCAATTGGGATTAAGGCGACTGGGTGGCGCACCTGTAAGCATTTCCTGATACCCCGGATAGGAGATCTTGTAGAAATTGGCAACGTTCACTTTGTTTTGGTAGTTTCTATTGCCGGAGAGTTGGCCCTGACGGGCAATAACTTGCCAGAAAAAGGGAAGTAATTTATTGCGACGAATTTCCGGACTCGCTCCTCCAAAAAATTGCTGGCAGGCATTGGTATCTGCGACCAAGTGCGGATTTGAGAGCAGTTGTGGGTCGGCACCCCCGAAAACCTCTTGCCACCTGAATCCGTCAATAGTGATGATGAACACATTGGGGGACCGCTGTTGTTGTGCCGATGCTGTTAGGACAAATAGCAGACAGGCAAAAATGAGCAAGTTCTTCACGCGATGGTTTTTCAAAATAACGCCACCCACATTGCCTTTGTATTTTCTAACTGTTACGCTTAGGTAACCAAATTATGAGCAAACTGTAAAAGGTAGAACAGGTTGGAAGCTTTCCTGCCAGCAGCCATAACAATTAAATTGAAAAATTACGGCAATCATATTTGAACTTAAATTGCTGATTTAAAAAGTAGTAGAACAGTCAACAATATTTTAAGTTGAATATCGATTGCATACAGCAGCCGGATCAATAATCTTTCAATTCAGTATCAGGACTAGAAGAAGTAGTACGCTTGCGGGCAAACTCAAAATAGAGTCCAACGACCAAAAAGTCTCTTCCAATTTCGTCATTGATGCGGTAATCGAATTGATGCAGGTAGCCCAATTGTAAGGTGCTAGAAGGCGCAATGCGGTAATTAACATTGGCCTGAAAGCGGTTGCGTTCAAAGTAGGGCTCCCGGTCGGTCAAGAATAGCTCATTGCTGATGGTGGCCAGGAAGGGTTTAGACTTCCCTTCGCCCCTGCCAAAGGGGTGGGAAACTGCGAGTCGGTAACGAAAGCGATTGCGATAGCCGTTGCTGGTCCATCGCAATTCGGTGCGGAAGCGTTGTTCTACTTTCAGTTTTCGAATATCCTGGAAGAGGGTTAGTTGTGGCCAGAGGCGGAATTCATCATTGTTTTTTGGGGTGACGAAGTTGCCTCCTTCCCGGAATGTTTGGTAGGTACCTGCGCCTAGACTGAGCTTCAGATTGGGCAACACTTTATAGTTCACTCCTCCTTTGAATTCGTAATAATGAAATTGATCGTAGAAAGCCAGGGAGCGCAACTGTGCCTCACCAAAGAAGCTCAGTTGCGGGGTGTGGGTATATTTCAGGTTGAGAATATTCCAGGAGCCGATA
>JBIIRN010000063.1:0-9439 GCA_044341525.1 Sediminibacterium sp.
ACAACACTTTGGTCCAAAAACGACTGTAAAGCAAATGTCCTACCGCATGCTCGGTGCCGCCTATATACAGATCTACCTGGTCCCAGTAATCACTGGCAGAGCGGCTACAAAATTCCTGTGTATTGTGCGGATCCATGTAGCGCAGGAAATACCAACTACTGCCGGCATATCCGGGCATAGTATTCGTTTCCAGTCCCGCAGCAGTCCACTCAGCAATATTCGCCAACGGCCCCTCCCCTTCCGGACCCGGCTCATATTTTTCCACTTCCGGTAGTAACAGCGGAAGTTCCTTTTCCGACAAGGGTCGTGCAATGCCATTGTCCCATCGAATGGGGAATGGCTCGCCCCAGTAACGCTGGCGACTGAAAGAAGCATCGCGCATTTTATAATTCACCTTGCGGCGACCAATGCCCATCTCTTCTATTCTTTGCATCATCACATCCATCGCTTCCCGCATCACCATGCCATTCACAAAATCACTGTTCTCTAATAAAGCATCTTTGGTAGGATTGGCAACAGCTCCATCATAAGCTGCTCCGATGATATTGGTAATGGGTATAGTAAAATGCTGTGCGAACCGATGGTCACGGTCATCACCGCAGGGAACGCCCATGATAGCGCCTGTTCCATACCCCATCAACACATATTCAGCAATCCATACCGGAATCTTTTTTCCGGTAAATGGATGAACAGCATAGCCACCCGTGAAACAACCGCTGATTTTTTTCTCTGCCTGTCTTTCCCTGTCACTGCGACTCTTTACATAAGCGAGGTAGTCATCAACCGAGGCCTTACACTCTGTTGTAGTCAGGGCATCAATGAGCGGATGCTCGGGAGCCACGACCATAAAATCAACACCAAAAATAGTATCGGGTCGGGTGGTATAGACTGTCAGCGTTTCTGCAATTTCCTCGGTTCCCTTGCTTAGGTTAAAACGTATTTCTGCACCGTAAGACTTACCAATCCAGTTGGTTTGCATCTCACGCATGGCTTCACTGAAATCGATGGTGTCAAGTCCTTCAAGCAACCGATCGGCATATTCTGTAATGCGGAGGTACCACTGACGAAGGGTTTTCTTTACCACCGGGTGGCCACCGCGTTCACTCACTCCATTCACCACTTCATCATTGGCAAGTACGGTACCCAGTGCCTCACACCAGTTCACTTCTCCCCAACCGCAGAATGCGAGGCGATAATCCATTAAAATATCTTCCTGCTGCTTTTCAGAAAAACTATTCCACTCAGCTGCCGTGAAGCGACAATTGTCATTGGCGGGACAAACATGGTGTGCATTCCCCTGTAAAGCAAATTCCTGTTTCAGTAGCTCGATCGATTCTGCCTTGCCCATTTTTCGGTTGTAAAAACTTCCGAAAAGTTGCAAAAAAATCCATTGGGTAAAGCGATAATAAGATGCATCGCAAGTTCTCACTTCCCGTTCCCAGTCATAACAAAATCCGATGTTATCGAGCTGTGCGCGGAAAGTGGCAATGTTTTGAGCAGTGCTTTTTGCGGGATGGATGCCATGTTCGAGGGCATATTGTTCTGCCGGAAGGCCGAAGGCATCGTATCCCATGGGATGTAATACATTGAATCCCTGCAAGCGTTTGTAGCGGCTGAATATGTCGGAAGCAATGTACCCGAGGGGGTGCCCTACGTGAAGTCCGGCCCCACTGGGATAGGGGAACATATCCAACACATAATATTTGGGACGAGTACTGGAATTGCTCACCCGATAAGCACCGGTGGCTTTCCAATGGTCTTGCCATTTCTTCTCAATGGACCTGAACTGATATTCCATAATACAAAAATTCTACCGGCTTTGCAATCGTTGTAAGAGTTGATTCAACCCTGCGGCTTTTACTGATTCCCGCTCATGGGGGATGGTCTCAAAAACTAACATTTTATTAACCGGCTCCGGCGTAAATTACAGTATCCCCGGGCACTTTTCGGGTGGAAGCAAATGTACGTCTTTCGCACCTAAAATGTACATTTGCAACCTGAATCAACCCGGTAAACGGGGATGCTATTTTCTGAACCACAACGATACCTACTATGCCCGCTGCCGGATCCTCCTCCCTCAAAAGAAGTAAGCCCAATTTTATCTATTCTATCATCGGGGTGGCCCTGGTATTATTGATCATGGGGATCATGGGGTGGTTTTTTCTTAACATCCGTTCGGTAGGAAATGCTTTTAAAGAAGATATCCGTATCAGTGCCTACCTGAGAACCCTGAACAAGGATACCATCGGGCAAATCCAGGCCTATATCAGCAGCCAACCCTTTTCGAAGAATGTCACTTATGTGGACAAGGAATCGGCGAAACAAATATGGAATCGGGAGAACAATGAAGATTGGGCCAAGATCCTCGATGTCAATCCCCTACCTGAGAGCATTGACTTCTATGCCAAGGCAGATTATGTGAATGCCGATAGCTTAACGGCGATTTCAGCGAATCTCATGCAGCAATATGGTGACCAGATCACAGATATCCAATACCCACAGAGTCTGGTTTCCAACCTGAATGAACGGGCTTCCAAGATCGGACTCATCTTTTTAGTCATTGCCGTTCTGCTCTGTGTGATAGTAATTTTCAGCATTGATAATACCATCCGGCTGGCCATGTTTAGTAACCGATTTATCATCAAAACCATGCAAATGGTGGGGGCTACCCGTGGTTTTATTGCCCGACCCCTGAATATTCGTGCCCTGATCAACGGACTGATTAGTTCGGGTATAGCTATTATTTTGCTGCTCATTATCATCGGCTGGGCCGAGAGTCGGGTACCCGAATTAAAAGCCATTCGGAACATCGAACTCAATCTGTTGCTATTCGGCGGACTGACATTGCTAGGAGTAGGCATTTCAGTCTACAGCACCCACCGGAGCGTACTGAAATATTTAAAAATGAAGCTCGACGATCTGTATTAATTCGTCAGGGAATAATTACATTTGTATCCGTTCAAACACTTCTACTATGAGTAACCTGAAAACAGAACAGCAGGCACCCCTTTTTACCAAAGAAAATTATACCTGGATGCTTATTGGTGGCGTAGTAATTGCGGCCGGTATGTTCCTGATGGCAGGCGGAAAGAATCCTGACCCAACTCAATTTGATACTAACCAGGTGTACAGTAAAACAAGAATTACCGTGGCTCCCATACTAATCATCGCTGGAATCCTGATAGAGATTTATGCGATTTTCAAAAAGCCCAAACAGGCAGCGCAAGATTAGAAAAATAGTAAGCGGTGATAACACCGCTTTTTTTATGGTTTTTTGTACTACCAATCGGGCATCATCCAACAAAGCTTCTTAACTTTCCCTCACAAATTAATGATATGAGTTTATTCGAATGTATTCTGATTGCCATAGTGGAAGGTGTGACTGAATTCATACCCATCTCATCGACCGGACACATGATTATAGTGAGCACCCTGCTGGGTATAGAATCTGATGATTTCACTAAACTGTTTGAAATATCCATACAGCTGGGTGCTATTCTTTCGGTGATTGTTCTCTATCGCAATAAATTTTTCCCCCTGAACCGCTGGAATTTTTATCTCAAACTACTCATTGGTGTGATACCGGCATTGATATTGGGCTTTCTTTTTTCCAAGCAAATCGACAAGCTACTGGAAAGTCCCTTAACTGTTGCCATCACCATGTTACTCGGCGGAATTTTTCTGCTGTTCATCGATCGGTTTTTTAACAGCACACATCCGATCACAGAGGAAGCCGACATCAGTTACCGCAGAGCTTTCATGACCGGTATCTGGCAATGTCTGGCGATGATTCCCGGAACCAGTCGCAGTGCAGCCAGTATCATTGGAGGTATGCAACAACAAATGACAAGACAACTGGCTGCTGAATTTTCATTTTTCCTCGCTGTACCTACCATGGCAGCTGCCACCGGTTATAAGTTACTCAAGGCCTGGAAAGATAATCCCTCCCTGCTTACTGACCCTCAACATTTGCAATTGCTACTCATCGGAAACCTTGTAGCTTTTGTAGTAGCCATGTTGGCGATTCGTTTTTTCATAGGCTTTCTCCAACGTTCCGGATTCCGGCTTTTTGGTTGGTACCGGGTAATTGTCGGCTCCCTGCTGCTTGTACTAATTTTATTTCGCTATATTTAAAGGGCAGAACCCCGGCCCGCAATAGCGAAAGCTATCTGCCCTTGGCATGCCGTTGTTCCGCCTTGCGTCAACAAAACTCAGTCCATGCAAACAGCATCCAAGAAGGTCATTAATGGTTGGGCCATGTACGATTGGGCCAACAGTGTTTACAACCTGGTTATCACTTCGACCATCTTCCCGGCCTATTATGAGACAATCACCGGTGATGGCAATGACAATACTCCTGAAGATACTATACAACTATTCGGCAGAGAGTATGTAAACACATCACTTTATAATTATACCCTGGCCATCGCCTTTATTATTGTCGCTATCCTATCGCCAATACTTTCCTCCATTGCCGATTCAAGGGGCAACAAAAGACAATTTCTTAGATTCTTCTGCATCCTGGGAAGTCTTGGCTGTTCCTCGCTTTATTTCTACGATTCCAGTAACCTTACATATGGTTTAGCCGCAGTGATTGTTGCCTGCGTGGGCTTCTGGAGCAGCTTTGTTTTTTATAACTCCTACCTGCCCGATATTGCCGCCCCTGAAGACAGAGACAAAGTCAGCGCCCGGGGGTTTATGATGGGATATATTGGCAGTGTGATTCTTCAAATTATCTGTTTTGTTTTGGTGTTAAAGGCAGATGCTTTCGGGATAACCACCGGCAAGGGATCTCAACTCTCGTTTCTGCTGGTTGGCATTTGGTGGTGGGGATTCGGGCAACTGGCCATCAACCGATTACCAAAGGGTAAACCTTTGGTAGATGTGGCGCATACCAGCGTGTTCACCGGAGGTTTCAAAGAATTAAAAAAAGTATGGCACCAGCTTCAGGATTTACCCATATTGAAAAAATTTCTATTTGCATTTTTCTTTTATAACATGGGTGTTCAAACCGTAATGCTGGCAGCAACCCTCTACGGGAAAAGCGAATTGAATATTCCGACTACTAATTTAATTATTGCTATTTTATTAATTCAACTGGTAGCGATTCCGGGGGCTTATGTGATTTCGCGGATATCAAAAAAAATCGGGAACCTGAATACGTTAATGCTGGCTGTCGGCTTCTGGATATTACTCTGTTACCTTGGCTACCTGGTTCCACGCAACGGCATCAATGAATTTTATGTATTGGCTGCCCTGGTAGGTTTTGTGATGGGAGGAATACAGTCGCTTAGTAGAAGTACCTATTCGAAACTAATGCCGGAAACAAAAGACACTACCTCCTTCTTTAGCTTTTATGATGTGACAGAAAAAATTGCGATTATTATCGGCATGTTCAGTTTTGGATTTATCAATGAACAAACCCACTCACAAAGAAATTCTGTCTTAATTTTAATGAGCTTTTTCATCATCGGATTATTGTTATTGATTATTACCCGACGAAGTGAGAAGGCAGCTCTGAAATAATCTATCCATGAAAGTAATCAGTATCGAAACCGGTAATTTTAAACTGGATGGAGGTGCTATGTTTGGCGTTGTTCCTAAGTCAATGTGGCAGTCCCTCAACCCCGCTGATGAGAACAATATGTGCAGCTGGGCACTGCGTTGTCTATTAATTGAAGAAGGCAACCGGAAGATCTTAATTGACACAGGTATGGGCAACAAACAAGATGCCCGTTTCTTTTCGCACTACTACCTGCATGGATCTGAAAGTCTGACTGCCTCACTTGCCGCCCACGGCTATCAACCGGAAGATATCACCGACGTTATTTTAACACACCTGCATTTCGATCACTGCGGAGGCGCTATCATCAAAAAAGAAGACAAACTGGTAACCGCTTTCCCTCATGCGGTTTACTGGAGCAATACTTTGCATTGGGACTGGGCCGTGAAGCCGAACGAAAGAGAAAAAGCATCTTTTCTAAAAGAAAATATTTTACCCATTCAGGAATCAGGTCAACTTGATTTTATTCAGGTGCCCCCACCGGATATGGAGCCCACCCATCGCCTGGCTGAAGTACCCTTCTCACAGCATATCTCCTTGAGAATAGTGCATGGCCATACCCGTGCGATGATGTTGCCACAAATTCAAATGAATGGAAAGACACTGGTCTATATGGCTGATTTGCTTCCATCTGCCCACCACATAGGGTTACCGTATATCATGTCGTATGATCTCTTCCCCTATACTACCCTACAAGAGAAAAAAGTTTTCCTGAAAGAAGCACTGGAAAATAATTATTGGCTGTACTTCGAACACGACAAACAAACCGTTTGCTGCAACTTGCAGTCTACTGAAAAAGGCATAAGAAAAAATCAGGAAGGGAATCTGGAGGATTGGCTACAATCCTAATATCAATCCCTTAGTGTAATCAGTGAGCTGAGTGGATAGCGAAGATTACTGTATCCCATCATGTCGGCTTTAATGCTACCCACGACGATCGGACTTTCCACCCGAAGGGGAACATGATTGTTGTCATCACTTACCCAAACCGTCATTTTTTCACCGCCTTCAAAAAGGGTACCTTTTACCAGTAAGGGCTTGAATTTGATGGCATTAAAAGTGCCATACCTGGTTTTTATAACTTCCTTACCGAGATATTTAATATAGAGGTTAAACACTTCATTGTCGAGAAACATTGAAAAAGGAATTTTATCGCCCGGCTGGTATTTATTAAAGTTGATGTTCCGGGCATAATAGATGGTACTCAGTACATCCTGGATACAGTTGGGGATGGAATAGGTTTTCTCTGTGGTGGTAGCCGTATGATTTTGATGATTAAAGTTGATGAATTCATACTTTTTAAAACTGCCCTCTTCTATGTTTCTGATAAACTGCAGAGGCAGTAAGGTAGCCGTATCCACTACCGATTCATACCGATCGCGTACTTTAAAAATCCAATCATACCCGGAATTACTCGTACCGGTGCCTACAAATTGATAAGCAGGTCTTTGCTGGTGATTAATTGATTTAACGGAGAAACTGGCATTGCCGGCATGAACATAAATTCCAATTACCGTATAGTAAACATGAAAGTTCACTACTTCTCCGTCTTTGTATGCAAAGTTTCTGATGCCACCACAAAATTCATCCTGAGGAGGCGTAAAGGAGGAGGCACTTAAAATGAAAAACAAAAGCAAAAATTTCTTCATAAGATGCTATTCCGATTGCTTAGAGAAGATTTTTACCCCAAGTATCAGCAAACTTCCTGCCAAAGCAGGAAGTATAAGATTGATCACCCAGATTCCGGCAGCTGTAGCCACAATTCCCGCAACATTGGCACTTACCAGTCCGATCAACCAGATACTGATCTGTCCCCTGAAGCCCAACTCTGCCAGAGCAATGGATGGAATCAGGGCCAACACCATCAGCATCAGTGATATCAGTGCAGCCCCTGTTAGCCAATCCACCTCTACTCCAAACAAATCAAGCAACAAGAGGTATTGGGATGTATAGATAACAAATCTGATGGAGGAAAGGAGTAAAATAGTTGTTAAAGTAGGGCGACCCAGATCGGTAAGTTTCTGGAGGAAGAAGTCATATTTCCGGAGTAGTCGAAAGCTCAGCAACCAGTTGACCATGGCGGTCGGATGGAAATATAACATCGCAAGCAGTAGGATGAAAAAGAGCATTAAACCGGTTAATATTTTTAGCCAGCTGCCGGAAATAACTCCTGAAAAAACGGAAAGTTGGGGTTGAAAGAATTGTAGGAATAGCAGCGCCAGCCATCCGGCACATAGGGTCACCAGTAACTGTGCCATTCCGCCCATAATAGACAGCACCGCTCCTCGGATGCGGTTGCCCTCTGAAAGAAATAAGGCCCTGCCGGCAGATTCACCTAATCGGTTAATGGTGGTAAATGCCAGTGCTTGACCGGTAAAAACCGCTCGGATGGCCCGAGGAAAAGATATTTTTTCCAAATCATGCATCAGTACTTTCCACTTATACGATTCAACTCCCCAATTGATCAGCATGAGTGATGTAACCAGCAGCCAGATGGGAAGCTTTTCGAGTGTAAAAGCTTCCCATATCATATTCCCGGCCTTGGTAAGATTCGGTTGTTCCCGAATTTCCCTGACAATGAAATAAACCATCCACCCAAAAAGAAGGGGGCCTGCCACATAATTGATGAAACGTTTGGTAGCCGGTGAAAGTGACAACATAATTATTTGCAAAGAACGAGCATTCATTCCATACCAAAAAGCCGTCGACAAGGGCAGAAAACAGGTGAAAAGCATGTATTTTCATGGTACAATGAAACAGGCATCTAACCGGCAACCCATCATTTTAGGAATAGACCCCGGAAGTTTAGTGATGGGCTATGCCTTGCTGCAGGCAGACAAGCAGCAGCCCCGTGTTTTACTGATGGATGTACTGAAATTGTCGAATGAAAAAGATATTTACGCCCGGCTTCACCTGATCCATGAAAAAGTCAGCGAGTTAATCCGGCTCTATCACCCTTCTTCCTTTGCCATTGAAGCTCCATTCTTTGGAAAGAATGTACAAAGTATGCTGAAACTCGGAAGGGCACAAGGCGTAGCGATTGCCGCTGCCATGCAGGCAGGTATTGGTGTTACGGAATACTCTCCGAAAAAAGTAAAACAATCTATCACTGGCAACGGCAATGCCAATAAGGAACAGGTATGGCGCATGCTGAAAACAATTTTACAGATTGATGAACAACCCAGGTATTTTGATGCGTCCGATGCCCTCTCTGTTGCCCTTTGTCACCACTTTAACCAGAAGATTCCGGTGGTGGGGGTAAAGAATAAAAAGGTGTCGGGCTGGGAAGAATTTGCCCGCCAGTTTCCGGATAGAGTGACTAAAAAATAAAAGAAATTTTACTCGGCCATGGCCGCCAGAATTTTCTGTTGAATTTCCTGGAATCTGCCATGGGTTACATTTGGCTTAGGCCGGGTGAAATTCAGATCAGCAGCGCCGTTAACAGGCAATAAATGCAGGTGTGCATGGGGCACATCCAGTCCCAAAACCATCATACCACACCTATTGCAGGGAAAAGACTTTTCAATGGCACGGGCAATGGGTTGAGCAAAAAGTAGAATAGCAGAAAGATAGTTGTCCTGCAAATCGAAAAATTTATCTGTTTCAACTTTGGGTACCACTAACACATGTCCTTCTGCCTGCGGATAAATATCCAAAAAAGCAATGAAATGTTCATTCTCTGCTATTTTGTAACTGGGAATGATGCCGGCAATGATCTTGGAAAAAACGGTCATGTGAAAAGTTTGAATGGGAACATGAATTAAATAGAAATCTCATCAATGCGAAACTTCAGCAATCCGGTAGGAACCTGAATCTCTGCTACTTCACCCCGGCTTTTACCCATGAGTCCTTTGCCAATAGGAGATCCGGCAGATA
>JBIIRN010000064.1:0-9322 GCA_044341525.1 Sediminibacterium sp.
GTTTCCATTTTCATTTCCGGTGGTTTTGGGATTATGCAGGGGGACTAATGACGGATTGGGGAGTACATCTGCTTGACTATGCATTATTGGGGATGAAAGCGACGGTACCCAAGAGCATCGTGGGTCTCGGTGGAAAATTTGCTTACCCTGAATTGGCTGAAGAAACTCCCGATACCCTTACCAGCCTGTATGAATTTGACAAGTTCAACTTAGTTTGGGATTCAGCCATGGGCATAGACAATGGCTCTTATGGAAGAGACCATGGTATTGCGTTTATTGGGAACAATGGAACTCTTATCCTCAATCGAAATGGATGGGAAGTAGTGGAAGAAAAACAAAGCAAAAATAAGGTTATTGAACCCATGCATCCATCTACAGACAATGGTGTTTTGAAGCATTGGCAAAACTTCATTCAAGTGATTGAATCCGGAAATCTAACTGATTTGAAATGCCCTATCCAGGCCGGATCTGAAGTGGCAACCGTTGCTCAAATGGGCAATATTTCCTACCGCAGCGGACAAAAAATTTATTGGGATAATACAAAACATCAGTTCACAGATCAATCCATTAATTCAGCTTATCTGATGAAAACATATCATAACGGCTATCAACTTCCCACCCTATAACTTTAACCATATGAGAAAGAGTTGGATTTTATTCCTTTGTTTTTTCCCCTTGAAAGAATCTTTGGCTCAAATCAAATATGACCCGAAAGAAACAGAAGTATACACCCCTGTCCCTTCCGTTATAACACCCGGAAAACAATCAGGTCAGGCTCCCTCCGATGCCATCCAGTTACTCGCCGGAAAAGATTTATCTGAATGGGAAGCTGACAAGGATTCCGGGGGACCCGCCGGATGGCTTTTCAAAAAGGGAATCATGACCGTGAATAAAAAGGCAGGAGACATTCGAACGAAAAGAAAATTCACTGACTTTCAATTGCACCTGGAATATAAAATTCCAGTTAACATTACCGGTTCAGGCCAAGCCCGTGGAAATAGTGGCCTTTTTCTTGCTTCGCTTCAAGTAAAGGAAGGTGCCGGAGGTTATGAATTACAAATACTCGACAATTTTGAAAACAGTACCTATGTCAATGGCCAGGCAGGAAGCATTTATAAACAGTACCCACCCCTGGTCAATGCCTGCAAACCACCGGGTGAATGGCAATCTTATGATGTCATCTGGAAAGCACCCCGTTTTAATGCTGATGGAAGCTTAGCTGCTCCAGCCTCAATAACCGCCTTCCATAATGGGGTGCTGATTCAAAACCATGCTATCCTGAAAGGCGATACCCCTTACACAGGCCCCCCTGTCTATAGAAGCCATGGCGCCTCTCCCATCAAACTTCAGTCTCACGGAGACCCCAGCGAACCAATTAGTTTTAGAAATATATGGGTTAGGGAATTATAAATATAGTTAAATTGTAATTTATTTAATTATTTATAATTATTTACTTATACATACAATATAAATATATTTATAATTAAGGATAATTTTCACATTTTTTCACAATCCAGTGGCAGCATTTTTGCCTGTGGTGTGTATCTAATAAGATATAAACCACCGCCATGCAACCACTCAATACCCTACGAAAACTCCTGCACCAGAAATTGAATATAAAAGCTACTTCCGTATCGCATTCAACAAAATTGAAGCAAGATCTCGAGATGACCGAATGGGAATGGGATTATCTGCTGAATTCAATTGAACAGGCATGGGAAATTTCCCTTCCCCCAACCGAAACACAGGAAGTAGTCAATGTAAAACATTTGCTGGCTGTAGTTAAAAAACAGCAACCCAACAAATTCAGCAAGAGTTAGCGATTTCGCTTAACGAATTCATACCCTCGTTTTCCACCGCACCTACTGAACGCGCTCCACTATGAATGAATGGATTCTCTTATTCCATTTGCCTTGTCCCTCAGCAGCAAAATTATCAATGGTATAGGTCAGGATCCGATAATCTCCATCAAAATTGAATCCCTCATATACAGTTACTTTAAAACCGGGAGGAATTTTAATTGATGAAATGGTTCCAGCTGGCACCATGGTCAACTGATTTCCATTCGTATGGCCCATCATTAATTGTTGTGCCGGACCAGCAAAATAAGCATCTGAATAGATCATAACACCACTGGGTTGGTTGGAATTAGCCGGTTGTGGTCGACCCGGTGGCATGGGTTCAGGTCTACCTCCAGTTGGCATGGGTTCCGGCCTACCAATAACTGCCGGCTGACCTGTATTGCGTTGTACAGTAAAAGATGAAATCCGGTCATTCCAACCCATTCCTTCCTGAACCAGGTTATTCACGGAAGTTAAGATTTCCCTGGAAGCTCCGTTGAACTCTGGTCCTTCATAAGCAATCACCTTCAATCCCGGAGGTATACTCACTGAAGATATAGTTCGCTGACCTACCACATTCAACTGAAAACCCCTGTAATTTCCGATGGGAAATTGCTGAGCAGCCCCACTGAAATTAGCATCTGCATACATCACCACCGCATTCGGATTATTATTGATGGCCGGGGGTGGCGGAGGGGGTGGTTGAATTACCGGCTGTATTACGGTGGGCTGGTGACCAAGTCGCTCAATGATGACAGACCTGATTCGATTTCCCCAACTGGGAAAACCCGAATGCAGGTTATTATTGGAACTATTGATCACAACTGAAGCACCGTCAAAATTGGAACCACTGAAACCAATTGCCCGATATCCCTGAGCCAGCATAATGGAAGAAATGGAACTCTCTCCCACTTGGTCTAACTGATATCCGCGGTATGCACCCGGATATAATATCTGGGTTCGACCACGATAAAATGGCTCTGTATATACTACCGCACCCTGCTGAAATTGCTGAATAGCCTGTGGTTGGGTAGGAACCTGACCCCAATGTCCGGCATGCACATTACCTAACCGATAAACAAATATGGATTTGATAGCAGCTCCCCACAAAATACGCAGACAGCTCTGATCCGATCTGAATTCCTCATTCGTTACAGTCACATTCTGTCCATAACCAGTTTCCTTCCGGACTATTATTCCAAACCCAGGTGCCACCCGAATAGACTGAATGGTCACAAAACCCATATTGATATTATTATAAACACCTTCCTGCAATGGCTCCTGAGACCCCGAAAAGTTACAGCGATTGTAGAGTACCACCGGGGCATCGAATACCTGATTGACAAAGCCGGTAGACAATACCTGAATAGAAACCATCTGATCATTGAAATGCTGATTAAGCAAACAGGTGGAGGACTGATTCAGGGTAATATAATGCCCATTGAAGAAGTCCTGACTAAAAATATTAACCACCATGCCAGGAGGTATATTGATAGAGGATAGTTCCCGCAAGGGGAATCTATGCTGACTGGATGTATAATTTCCAGGGCCCAGATTAACGGAATAACCCCGGAAGTTACAATCTGCAAATAAGGTCACTTGCTGAGCAAGGCTAACACCTGTCATCATTAACGAAAACAACAGTACTAGGTAACGTTTCATATGATCAATTTTCAATAAAAGCAAATTAATGATGTAGTAATTTATGAAAATAAATTGTACAAAATAATTTTATTGATAAAACTCTGCTTTTATATAAACCCGGCGGTTGAGTGCCCTGCCCTCTGTAGTGGAGTTATCAGCAATAGGTTGACCCATTCCATAGCCAACTACCTTGGTAAATCTTGAAGCCGCAATACCCTTACCAATCAAGTAATTTTTCACCCGATTAGCTCTCCGCTTTGACAGATCGAGGTTATAGGCCTTACCTGCCATATTATCGGTATGTCCTTCTATCACCAGTGTGGTTTTTGGATAAGCCAATAAAATGGCAGCGGCTTCATCGAGTGGTGATAATGCCTCTTTGGTAAGAATATCTTTATCCGTTTCGAAGTAAACCATTTTTGCCAACTCATTCAATTTTTTCTGAATTTCAGGACAACCCATATTTTCAGGAGTGCCTTTTAGTTCAGGACATTTATCCGAAGCATCGGGTATACCATCGCCATCAGTATCAGCAGGTGGTGGTGGTGGTGGTGGCGGAGGCGGAATTGGACGAAGCATGATAGGTGGTACCTGTAAATCATTAATGATGGTATCCCCTCCTACTTCAATAGAATCTGTGTAATAACCCGGCTTGGAAATAATCAGCTGATAAGTCTGTTTAGATTGAGCAGGGAAACGATAGGCTCCATAGAGTTCTGTTAGCATCTGTTGATTAGGATCAGATGAGGGTTTGCGTTGAATCAGTTGTACCCTGGCACCCTGCATTTCTTTTCCGGAAGAAGCATCGAAAACGCTTCCCGTAATTTTTATGGGATAAATAATCCTATCAAGCCGGAAAATGTCATCCGACCCAAGCCGGCTGCTGCTGAAAAAGCCATAATGCTTTTCATTATCCCAAATCAACCCGAAATCATCAAAATTGGAATTGGCTGGTGCACCTACATTTACTGGTTCAATAAAAGATCCATTCTGCATTTTGGTAGAATAAATATCCAGTCCACCCAATCCCGGTAAACCATCAGAACTAAAGAACAGGGTATCACCCGAAAAATTACTAAACAACTCATCTCCCTCAGTATTGATAACTGAACCTAATAATATCGGTGCTGATTTTGAGGAATCGGGATGTAAACTATAAGAATAAATATCCGCCCCTCCTCTTCCTCCGGGCTGGTTGCTTGAATAATATAACCGCTCATTATTTTTATCAAGAGCAGGATGGAAATAATCATAATCTTTATCTACAAATGGCAACACCCGAACATTCCCCCAGCCATTCTTACCCAAGGTTGCTTCACAGATCTCCAGGTGATGCTTATTCACGTTGGATTTTAGAGAATTGCGAGTGAAGTAGACTTTGTCACCGGCTGTATTGAAACACAAAGGGCCATAATTAAATAATGAACTGAATTGATCTGAAAAGCGACCCAAAGAACGAATTTGGCCAGCTGGCTTTGTTCTTAGAACATTTCGATAGTCTAACCTTATATTATTATCATTGGAAGTAGTAGGTGTATAATCATCATTGATGATAATGTTGATCTTTTGGTCACGTTCTTTTCTTACAGGCATGGTATCAGCAGACCGAAGTAAATAAAGATCAGGAATCTCATACACCCGTGCAAAGGGCAATCCGTCCCAGCCGAATTCTTTTTCTGATTCAGGACCTGAAAATCGGTTGGAAACAAAGAGTATTCCTTTTTGAAAAAATACCGGACTAAAATCCTGTTCAGAAGAGTTATCCAATAAATATTTGACCCTATAATCAGATGAATCAGATAGAAATGAAGAAGGATTACTAAATCCCTTGATTCGATTTTGAACCAATTGGGTGTGTTTACCGGAATATCGCTTGTCAATTTGCTGATACCCCTCCAATGCTGACGAGGTTTGATTTCGAATAGCTTGTATTTCAGCCAATCTTCTGGACGAAAAATAGTCAGGTCCGATTACTGCCTCAAATCTTGAAAAATATTGTTTCGCTGAATCATAATATTTCATTTGCCAGTAGGATTCACCCAGGTGCAACAGACAAATGGAATCATAAACAGCAGACTTTTGCTGCAAAGCAGCCTTATAAAATGGAATGGCATACCAGAAACGCAAATCCTGAAATTCTCTTTCTGCCAACTGATAAAATGCCTTGGCTTTGGAATTAGCTTTTGATTGCGCCCAAATAAACCCGGTATGCCCTGAAAGGAAGACAAGAAACAATAATAGTAGTTTTTTCATACCACTCGTAGAATTAAAAATAACGGGGTGAAGAAACCCTGGCTGAAGACGAACCGAACTCCATCCGGAACATAATTTCATGTGTTCCGTTCACCAACGTTCCTAGGTTTGAAAAGGTTTTGTCATAGGCATATCCAAATCTGAATTGCTGATTGAATTGGTATTCAACCATACCTACAATAGCGTCACCGGTGCGATAAGAAGCACCCAACGCCAGTTTGTTTTGTATCCAAAGATTGCAGTTGATATCAACTTCCACCGGTGCCCCGCTGACCGCCTTTACCAGTAAAGAAGGTTTAAGTGCCAGATCAGGATTAAGATCAAATACAGTACCGGTAGTAAAATATAAATGCAGATCCCTTGCCGTCACAGAAGCTATTTCAGAAGCGTTGTTATAGGCTATCTTGGTTTTTAATAAGGCCGGAGTAGAGAAACCAACATAAAATTTATCAGAATTATAATAGGCCCCGGCAGCAAAAGCAGGCAATATGCCTCTGACATTAGAGGAAAAAGCCGGATCATTGGGAACATAGGTATTCACTTCCGTATAGTTGGCTTGATAATTCAATAAACCTGCCTGAAGTCCAAGACTCAATGTTCCGGATCCTGCAAATTGAAAACGAAAAGCATAGATAGCATTAAATCCGGTAGTTCTTTCCACACCTATCCTATCGTCATAAAACTGCAGTCCCAAACCAACCTTTCTGTTTTGCAACGGCATATCAAATGAAAAAGTGGTGGTGCGGGGAGCTCCGGGAAAACCGACCCATTGGTTGCGGTACAAAGCTACTGCAGACATAGCTCCCCGGCTGCCTGCATATGCAGGGTTAATGTTCAACATATTGAACATGTACTGAGAGTACATAGGTTTTTGCTGACCAAATATTTCATTGCCCATCCAGCCCGCTGACAGGAAAACCAATAAGAGATATGTCCGTTTCAACCATTCCATTAATAAGCCATTTATCTTTTCAGCGTTATATATCCGTTTAAACGTGTCACTTTACCGGTTGCCCTGTCTGTTCCATTAATGATATAGTAATAGGTACCATCCGGTATTTCAGGCCCAAGTACATTACCGGGCTGATTGGTTCTGCCATTCCAATCATTCTTATAATCTGCAGAACGATAAATCAGGTTACCCCATCTATTGAAAATCTCCAATTGTATAGTTGTCTGAGAGGGTCTTCTGATGACAAAATAATCATTCATTCCATCCTGGTTGGGTGAGAATCCACCCGGAACAAAAATTTCAACCCCGGGTATTTCGAATGGTGTTGGTTCCCTGCTTCCTACTCCGGTAGAAACTGAAGGATCATTGGAAGTGATGGTAAGGGCCCCAAAAGATGTCTGAGCAGTAAGTGTAGCTGAATTTTTGAGTGTTCCATAGAATCCATTTGGCACCATGCGTATCGCAAGATTGATGGAATCTCTCGTTCCCGGATTCATTTTACTTACGTCTGCCAGCAAATGAATATTACTGCTTCCATTGTATTGTTGATTCGCTACTAAATTTCCACTGGCACGAATTGAAATCACATCAAAAACAACTCCTGTTGGAAATACCCTTGTCAGATCATCGCTCATTCGAATACTGTCTAATAATACAGTGGATGTATTATTGATGAAGAAAGTGAATTTGATAATAAAACTTCCATCTGGCTGCATCTCCGGTTTCGATGATAGAACTTTTTGTGGGTCTGTAATTTTGAACGGCTCAATCATGGTAACCGTATAGGGTACCCGAATACTTTCATATCCATTGACTACCTGACTTACGTAATAGGTATAAGTGCCCGGACTTCCCGGCAGAGCAGGCGGACCAGCAGGAGTTCCTCCTGTTGGCAACAGATAGAACCTTAGAGTTGATCCCGGTAAACCTGTCACCTGTCCCCCTGAATTCGGCGGATTAGCCGGATTACCAATAATATAAGTTGCATTGATCGTGGTGGGAGGTGGTGGAGAAACAGCAACCAGATTAGAACTATCCTTACAACCATTGGCATCGGTGATGGTTACCCGATAACCACCCGCAGTATTGACAACTATATTTTGGGTCGTAGCAGAATTGCTCCATAAATAAGCAGCGGCGGTAGTAGATGTCAAAGTGAAGTTTCCACCTGTGACTAAGAAGAGAGGCCCTGCCGGAGTTACGACAGGCGTAGCAGCTTTGTTCACAGTTACAACTACTGTGAGGGTTGATACCTCCTGGTCACCTGATACAACCACCCGCCTGAAGTAAGAGGTCTGTGATAATACGCCTGGTGAGTAGGTCAGCGCCGTTGCCCCCGGAATATTGGTATAAGTATTATCATCTGTACTTATCTGCCATTGATAAGCATAGGTTCCATTTCCACCGGTGGCTGGCGATAATGATGTACGCATTCCCGCTGCTGTTCCAATACAAATCGCCTGAGTTCCTCCAATAGCTCCGGGGAATAAGATGGTTCTATTAGGGCGAACCAATAATTTTACTTCACCGCTTCCGGTGCAACCCCCTGCTTGTAAAGTATAAATATAGGTGACAGTTATTGGCGAAGTTGTTGGATTGAAGAGTATCTCACTGATGGCATTTGTACCCGTTTCAGCTGCATTGGTTATTCCCGGTACGGCTGCTCTCGACCAATTGAAACTGGTTCCTGGTAAAGATGAACCGGGTGTATAATTGAATTCATTTCCCCCATTTATCGGAGGTGGCGTTCCGGTACTGGTTAGTACGGGTTCAGGTAATACTTCCACAGCAATTCGTTGACTGGAAGTGCAACCGGCTGCCGATAAATTATAGAGATACGTCTGCACGAGTGGCCCACTGGTAAGATTTCTGAGAATCTGTGGGGTAATATTTCCTGTTCCAGTTAAACTTCCGGAGGCCGTTATACCGGTTACTGCCTCACGCTGCCAGGTAAACTGGGTGCCGGCAACCAGGGAGCTTACCGAATAATTAAATGTATTTCCTGAACATACAGCGGTAGCAGTCAAAGGTGAACTGATGGTGGGTGTTGGCAGCACCGTAATGGAGAAACTAACCGGAGTTCCGGCGCAACTATTAGATACAGGGGTTACTTCCACCCGGGCAGTGACTTCTGAATTACTTGTATTCACTGCAGTAAATGAATTGATATTTCCGGTTCCACTGGCTACAAGGCCAATAGAAGTCTGGTTATTCGTCCAGTTAAAATTAGTTCCGGCTATATTACCGCTAAAAATAACGGCTGCAGTTCCGGTCTGGTTACAAAGTGTTTGAGAATTTACTGCACTTACATTCGGAGTGGGCTGCACTACTACCGTTACTTGCTGAGTGTTGGACAAACCAAACGCAGTCAAAGTAATATCATAAATTACTGATACAGGAACAACGGCAGAGCTGGTTAGGTTCTCTGTGATAACAGCGCCGGTGCCATTATTGCCGGTGTTATTATTGATGCTTACAATCGGATTCCTTTTCCATGTAAAAGTTACTCCGGCCACCTCTGAAGTAGGCGTGTAGTTAAATGCGACTCCGCTACAAACCGGAGCAGGTGTTAAGGTACTGGAAAGAACCAACTGAGGAACAACATTGACAGTTATGGTTTCTGTATTACTAC
>JBIIRN010000067.1:0-8935 GCA_044341525.1 Sediminibacterium sp.
GGCTTGATGTGTTCGGCAATGATTTGACCGACATATACCTCTTCACCCGGATCAACAAAGAAACTTCCGCGGTCTTGTAATTTGTCAATGGAGTAGGCAGTAGTCGTTCCCTGAAATTTGGCAATGAGAACACCATTGTTTCTTCCCGGAATGGGTCCCTTCCAAGGTTTATAACCGATGAGTCGATGTGCCATCACTGCTTCCCCTGCTGTATTCGTCAACATCTGTGAACGAAGTCCGATCAAACCACGGGAAGGAATTTCAAATTCGAGGTGTTGCATTTCGCCCTTGGTTTCCATCACCTGCATTTCACCCTTGCGCTGAGTAACCAGGTCAATCACCTTTCCGCTGAACTCTGCCGGTACATCTACGACCAATGTTTCAAAGGGCTCGTGTTTCTTGCCATCGATGTGCTTCACCAATACCTGTGGATTACCCACCGTCAATTCATATCCTTCCCGTCGCATGGTTTCAATCAAAATACCTAAGTGAAGAATACCCCGACCGAATACATTGAAGCTATCTGCACTATCGGTATCTTCTACCCGCAATGCCAGGTTCTTTTCAGTTTCCTTCATCAACCGATCGCGCAAATGGCGAGAGGTAACAAATTTTCCGTCTTTACCGAAGAAGGGAGAATTATTGATACTGAAGGTCATGCTCATCGTCGGTTCATCTACACTGATTACAGGCAATGCCTCCGGATTTTCTGCATCCGCTATGGTGTCTCCAATGTTAAAATTTTCTAACCCCACTACGGCACATAGATCACCGGCCGTCACTTCCGCTACCTTTCTCTTTCCCATCCCTTCAAATACATACAACTCTTTGACCTTGGATTTTTTAAAGGTACCATCTGGTTGAACCAGGGCAATAGTTTGTGCTTCGCGGATAGAACCACGGGTCACTTTCCCAATTGCTATCCTACCGAGGAAGGAAGAATAATCGAGAGAAGTGATTTGTAATTGAAGAGGTCCTTCCAGCACCTGAGGTGGAGGAACATGTTGAATAATCCCATCCATTAGGGAAAGGATATTATCTGTAGGTGTGAGTGAGTCGTTGAACCATCCCTGCTTACCACTTCCATAATAAGTGGGGAAGTTGAGTTGTTCTTCAGTAGCATCCAGGTTAAAGAACAATTCAAATACGGCATCATGTACTTCGTCCGGGCGACAATTGGGTTTATCTACCTTATTGATGACCACCAGCGGATGCAAGTTAAGCTGAAGGGCTTTCTGCAATACAAAACGGGTCTGTGGCATAGGGCCTTCAAACGCATCTACCAGCAGGATCACTCCATCGGCCATCTTGAGAACCCGCTCTACTTCCCCGCCAAAATCACTGTGACCGGGTGTATCGATTACATTGATTTTATACCCATTGTAAGTAACCGCAGCATTCTTACTGAATATGGTGATACCGCGCTCCCGCTCCAAATCGTTTGAGTCCATAATCAACTCTCCGGTATCCTGGTTGTCACGGAACACTTTAGTCGTTTGCAAAATCCTGTCTACCAGGGTAGTTTTACCGTGGTCAACGTGGGCTATGATAGCTATGTTCCTGATTTCCATGCTTGTTTTTTGAAGGCGCAAAGGTACGACTTTCCGGGTGGCGGACAATAAAAAGCATATAATCAGGTGATTATCAGTAGATTAATTTTCAGTAAGTCTCCCCAATAACAACTTCTGCCCTCAGACCCTGAGATAGATTTTCTTCTTGTCCATCCAGTATCCCAGTCCCCAACAAAGCAGCATGAATGCCAATGCAAAGGCCAGGGAGCCGTAATAGGGTCCCCAGAAACTGAACAGATTCAGGTAGATCCATTCATAAAGTGAGATACCTCCCTTTACGGTGATGATGCTGAGGGTCGTGGCAAAAAGGTCGCTAAAGAGATAGATAGCCAGGGGATTTTTTCCGGCCACTTCGAAGAACCAGTTACCTGATTTTTCATCTTGAATATCGATGCGGTAAACCAGTGCTGCAAGTAGGATCAGGTCTAACCCGGTAGTCAGGGTCACAAAGGGCACAGTCCATATTTTTTTATTAATAGGTATCCAACTGCTACAGCAATAAGTGATGAAGAGTAAAAGAACCCCCATGAAGAGCAGATGCGTTAATGCCTCATAGTTCCTACCCTGCTTTTGCAAATAGGCGCCGGCATAATAACCAATAACTACATTGACGATGGATGGCAGTGTACTTAGCCATCCTTCCGGGTCAAAGGGAACTCCTTCCCCATCATACATATGTGCTTCTCCCATGAGCCATTTATCAAGGTAATAGCCCGCATTCCCGGTCATGCTCAGCGGATCGCCGGCATTACCAAACCAATAAAGGCAGGCCCAGTAAAATAAGAGCAAAAAAATGCTGATAAAAAAAACTGAGCGGGTGTTCAAAAAATAAATCATCAGTGCTGCGGCCCAGTAACAAAGAGCAATGCGTTGTAAAACACCCATGATACGGGTATGATCGAAAGGGGAAACTGCCAGATGTCCGTTTTCATAGGTAAAGAAGGGATACCAATACATTAGAAATCCCAGCAGAAAAATTACTGCTGCCCTTTTGGTTACGAGGGTGAAGACCTGTTGTGCCGTCTTATTGTCCCAGCCGGGCATTACAAAACTCAGGGCATTTCCTACTGCAAAAAGAAAAGAGGGAAAAACCAGATCGGTCGGGGTAAACCCATGCCACTCAGCATGCAGTAGCCAGGGGAAGGTGGATCCTTCGTCACCCGGATGATTCACAATAATCATGAAACAGATTGTCATTCCCCTGAACACATCCAATGCCAGAAATCTTTGACGCGGAGGCATACGCAATAATTTGAATTCGAAATTAAAAGAAAATAGCTGAGCCGACGAGAGACCTGAAAAATAAATTGGTTAGATTTATAAAAAAATATGCGCCGAATTTTTCGTTTTCTGCTGCTGACTGTGGCAGGTCTTGCCATTTTTTATTGGGTGGGCCCCCAGCCGGCTGATCCGGTTTATAACAATGAACTTCCCGTATTGAGCGATTCTTCCTCTCAGTTGGAAGCTTATGTGTCTGACCAGGAAGCTAAACACCTTATTAAGCCCGATAATGAAGCGCGTATTGTTTGGTATAATGACTCCCTAAAAAATGTTACCGACTACGCCATCGTTTACCTACACGGATTTAGTGCCAGTCAGGAAGAGGGAGATCCTGTGCATCGAAACCTGGCAAAAACCTTTGGCTGTAATCTGTATCTCGCAAGACTTTCGGAACATGGCATTGATACCGCCGATGCTCTGCTGAATTATACAGCAGAGGGCCTCTGGCAAACGGCTAAGGAAGCATACGCTATTGGAAAAAAATTGGGAAAGAGAGTCATATTGATGGGTACTTCCACCGGTGGAACGGTAGCCCTTCAGTTGGCAGCAGCTTTTCCTGAAATAGCAGGCCTTGTTTTATATTCCCCCAATATCGCCATCAATGATCCCAATGCCTGGTTGCTGAATAATCCATGGGGACTTCAAATAGCCCGCCTGGTAAAAAAATCGAACCTGAATACTGCAGGACATTCAGATAGCATGTACAAAAGATACTGGAATTATACCTATCGGCTGGAAGCAACGGTTCAATTGGAGGAATTGCTGGAGACGACAATGTTACCTTCTACATTTAGTACGATTCGCCAACCGACATTAGCGCTTTACTACTATAAAGATGAAAAGAACCAGGACCCCGTTGTTAAGGTTAGTGCCATCAAGCAAATGATGCAACAGCTGGGAACGCCCGATAGTTTAAAACGTTCTGTTGCTATGCCCAATACCGGCAACCATGTGCTTGCCTCTCCTATTCTTTCAAAAGATGTGGAAGGGGTTGAGAAAGAAACCATGGATTTTCTGAATAAGACAATGAAGTTGCCAATGACAGGCGGGCAATAGGATCAACCGACGGGATATATCCATTCCCCAATCTTGTTTATCTTCGCCAAAATGATTGCTCATGCCACAAGCACGAATTGCCGGTATAGGAATGTATGTTCCTGAGCAGGTGGTAACTAACCACGATTTAACCCGGCACATGGACACTTCGGATGAATGGATTCAGGAAAGAACCGGAATCCGGGAACGGAGGTATGCACACCGTACAGAAGAGACCACTACAACTATGGGCGTCTTAGCTGCCCGGCAAGCTATCGAAAGAGCGGGTACTACCGCTGAAGAAATCGATTTTATCATTTTTGCTACCTTATCTCCCGATTACTATTTCCCGGGTTGTGGTGTTTTATTGCAGCGAGCAATGAACATGCGGGAAATAGGAGCTTTGGATATCAGAAACCAATGCAGCGGGTTTCTCTATGCGTTGAGTGTGGGTGATCAGTTCATCCGCAGCGGAATGTACCGGAACATCCTGATTGTGGGAAGTGAGAAACATTCTTTTGGTCTGGATTTTTCCACCCGTGGACGTAATATTTCCGTGATATTCGGTGACGGAGCCGGGGCTGTTGTTTTACAACCCACTGAAGAGGAAGGTACTGGAATCTTAAGTACGCATCTACACAGTGACGGAGCATCCGCTGAATTATTAGCCATGTATAATCCCGGCACCCATGCCAATCATTGGGCAGATAAAAATTATGCCAGTTTTGATGAAGCAGAAATTGGTAACATGTTCATGAGTCATCGCATGATTGATGAAGCACAGAATTTTCCTTACATGGACGGACAATCTGTTTTCAAAAAGGCAGTCGTGAAGTTTCCGGAAGTGATCTTAGAAGCTTTGAATAAGAATAAACTGACCCCCTCGGATATTGGGGTACTCATCCCCCACCAGGCCAATCTGCGCATCAGTCAGTTTGTACAACAAAAACTTCAGTTACGGGACGATCAGGTGTATAATAATATACAACACTATGGTAATACCACTGCTGCCTCCGTTCCCATTGCGCTTTGTGAAGCATGGGAAAAGGGGATGATCAAGAAAGGAGATCTGGTTTGTCTGGCGGCTTTCGGAAGCGGCTTCACCTGGGGCAGTGCCCTGATTCGCTGGTAATATTCCCTGGGTTGTCATTGAAATTTTTCAGATGGAAGAAAGGAAACTGATTTACCTCATTAATCCCATCTCCGGTACCAGTAAAAAGGAGAAGCTGAGGAAAATGATTGAGCGGGAAACCTCCTCGAGGGGATTGGAATACGTAATATTACCCACCCACCCTACCGGAGATTATGAAGAGGTCAAAGATTTAATTATATCCCGTCGTTTCACGGATGTAATCGCAGTAGGGGGTGATGGAACAGTCAATCAGGTGGTCAATGCGCTGCGTGATTTGCCTGTCAGGTTTGGTATCATACCCGTTGGTTCGGGTAACGGACTGGCATTGGCGGCAGGAATTCCACTTAAACCCCCCGCAGCATTATCCTTAATTTTTGAAGGAACTGCCTCCAGGGTAGATGGGTTTCGCATGAACCAACGGTTTTCCTGTTTGCTGAGCGGACTCGGACTGGATGCGCGGGTAGCACATGAGTTTGCCAAGGCCAGCAGCAGGGGACTTATTTCCTATACCCAACAGAGTTTGGTTCAGTATTTCAAGGCACAACCCTATTTGTTTGAGGTGATTGTTGATCAGTTTTCTTTTTTCACCGATGCTTTTTTTATCAGCATCGCCAACAGCAATCAATTTGGTAATCAGGTGACGATTGCGCCACAGGCAAGAATTGATGATGGTCTCCTCGATATTGTAATCGTACAAAAAATGCACAAGGCGAGACTTCCTTTTGCTATCCTGAAACAAATCAGAGGAAATAACCGATTACAGGAACTGGTAGAGAATTTAACACAAAAGAATATCTTGTATTTTCAAACTTCCTCCCTAACCATCAAAAATCCCAAACTGGCGCCCTTACATATTGATGGAGAGCCGGCAACTACCGCCGAAAATTTTGACATACAAATTTTACCTGCCTGTTTTGAATTAATTCATCCGACCCGTGTATAGCTTTCTATTGTTGCTTGATGAGTGATATCAGTTCATCAAACTGTTCACGATTTTTTTCATTTAAAACGGCAGCAGCAATATCTCTTTTTTCAGCCGGAGTAAGGTGAAAACTAAGACTGGCAGCTGACTCTTTTTTAGAGGGTTTATATTGAAACACAAGTCGGCGAAAACCTTCTCCATAGGCATCTGACATAAAATGCAGAGAGGATTGCTGAGCAAAATCCTGCATGCGGTACCAGTTTTTATTCAGTACCATCATGGGATCGAGTAACATATTCCCCAGATTTCCTTTGCCTGAAAGACTATCCCAATCATTCAGACTCCTGTCTCTGATTTGCAACAACACAACCCCGGAAGTATTTTTTTTCAGCCATTCCTGAAACACCTGTACAAAACGCAACGCAGATTCCTGACCGAAATTATCCCGAAGTCCGGCATCCATCACATCAATCACCGGGCGGGTAGGGAGCCAAACATTGGGAAGAATATAGGGGAAGCTTGCATTCATGCGCAGCGCCGTCAATAAATTAACCGAACCGGCACCGCGGGTTGACATCAGCGTTTGAAAATCTACAGCATCGGGCTCTGTTCTTGTAACCGACTGCAGGGAGTCTTGTGGGTACTGCATCATAAACCTTAGTCGGTCATTGCTGACAAGTAATTTCCGGCCATCGCCGGAGATAACCGCATGCATCCAAATAGTAGGTATTTCAGCAGCTGATTCTGCAGCGGCATAATCTTGGAGTGATTTATCGAGTAGTCCTTCCGTATTCTCCGCCAATTTTCTTTCAAATGCATACCCCCTGTCTTTGGGATATCGCTTACCGGCATAAGTAAAATGTTGTACCGGACCAATCAGGTCTCTGGTAACAAAGGAGGAGAACAAGGGATTGAGCAGGTCTTTAGCAATGCGATCGGCATATACAGGATCTTGCAGCCGAGTTATTTTCTTTTGTTGCTGTTGCCAGTAGAGTTCCCTGAAATAAGAAGCTCCGAGCATACCCCCGGAAGCTCCGGTGATTAAAAATGTCTGCTGCATCAACTGACCCCCGGTGATGCTATCCAGGTATTGCATTATATGGAAAGTAAAAGTAGCACTGCGGGAGCCGCCTCCACTGGTATTGACGATGAAAAGTAAGGGCTTGTCTTTTGTTTGCCGGCTCTTCCATTTTTCCAGTCGCTGCCAATAGACCTGTTGATCTTTTTGTATAGAATCTGGTTGTGCCATATTGATCAGTGCTTCTCTCGTATAGAGCGGCCACTCCTGTGAAGCAGAATAATCCAGTCCGTATACCTTATTCCGCACATCCAGTACATCCTGTTGATAGAGCCATTGAACTATCAAGAAGGCAATAACCAATACGGGTAATGTCCAGTTTTTCAGAAAAATAGTCAATGCGGCGGCAAAGGCAATCAAGAGGGAAAAGAATAAAATAATACTGGCGGCAGCCGGCAACTGGAATAGTCGGGTATCTGAACTATATCCCACTACGACCAGAAAAATAAAAGCGATGAGGATGGCAATCACCGCAGAAAAGTGATGCCGTTGAAAAACAGACTCAATGAAACTAATCGGATAGTGCCTTACATCACGTGGTTTGCGCCAATGCAATCGGGCACTGAGGAACCATTTCACCGGGATTTGAGGTTTTTCCAGGTGTAACAGTTCAGCAGTGGGATGTTGTCCAAACTGGAGTGTCGTCTGACGAATAACTCCGGATAAGTTTTTATAAATGGTTTTATCAGCACTAAAAAAATAGGCAAAGGAAATAGCAACAGCGATGGCGCATCCGCCTATGAGTCCGACCAGCATACCCAATACAGAAATGGAAGTAAAGAGATTGCTGGTAGTTGCATAGGCGCCCATCCTGGATAGATAGATAATGAGGAATAGCAGGGGAAGAATAGCATTATTGATACAATATTTCAAAAAAGGTTGCGCCGTAGTAACCAGGAAGCGAATACTGCGGGCATGTAAAATAAAGGTGGCAATGTTCCAGCTCATCAAAAAAATGCCAAAAGCAAATCCCACAATAGAGGTGCTCAGAAAGTTCGTTGATCCAAAATATTCCGGGGTGAGGAAAAGTGAGTCTGCTCCAAAATTGCTGAGAAAATGTCCGGTAACGGTTGAGAGCAGGATGTACCAAAGCAGCAATAATTCCTGGTGCTTTCTAAAATGAAGCAGGAATAATTGAACCGGCAGCGCATACCAAACCAGTGAAAAGAATTTTTTTATCGACATCCTATGATTTTTTGCCTGCCGGGAATACGCTTATGTTCGGGCCGGTCTGATGAGATAGAGCAATTTCACCATGACCAGCAAGAGCACCATCCCTACCAGTTGGTGTAATTGGGCTATCCATTCAAAAGCACCCCATTTCCCGGGTATGATACCCCGGCTGGCCAGCAGCGAACTGATACCAAGTATTACCTGGATCAAAACAATTGCCATGGGAAGCCGGCGCATCTGATGGATCGTTTTTGGTAACCCGTGTTGCCACAAACGATAGGAAAAGTAACCGATAGCAATCAGCAAAAAATAGGCCAAAGAACGATGCACAAAGTGGATCGCAATAGGATTTTCAATGATTTCTTTTGCTTGCCACTTTATATTTTGAAAAGGCCACCACTCGCCGTTGATGGTGGGCCAGGTGGAGGCTGCTGTGGCTGCTTTATGTCCTGCCATTAATGCGCCAAAGGCAAGCTGAACCAACATGACGGCAAGGAGCACCAGAATCCAGCGATGAAAATCCTTGTGTTGCATCTTTTGATCTTCTCCGTATTGCAATTGAAGGGTGAACCACCAGGTATAGCAAAGTAATCCGAGTGCAAAAACAAAGTGTAAGGCAAGTCGGGTGGGTTTCACATAAACAGCATCTCCGGTAAGTCCGCTCTTTACCATGATCCAGCCTATGGCACCCTGCAACCCTCCCAATAAAAAAAGTGCCAATAAGGGGGTAATCATTTTCTTTT
>JBIIRN010000091.1:0-7503 GCA_044341525.1 Sediminibacterium sp.
CCTGAACAGGGTCACAACCCTGAATGACCCGCAGGGAGCTATTTTGGTAACCCCAACAGTGGTGGAGGACAAAGACATTACCATTGAATCACTCTATAAAGACATTCCACTCGATGATCTTAAAATGGGTGAATCCAATGGAAGATTACTTAAAGCTTTATTGGAAAATGCACTGACTTTCCAAAACCGGCTGGAAGACTACCCCTCCGCCATAGAAATTTACGAGCTGATTTTAGGGCGTTTCCCGGAGAGCAGTGAGGTAGAACAGGCATTGTTCCACCTCAGTTATTGTTATAAGAAAATAGGTAATCCGGTGGCAGCCGAAATAATGGCCAATCGTTTACTAAAAGAATACCCTTCGGGGAAACTCAGTCAGCAACTTAAACAGGGTAGTCGGCAACCGGAAAAAGATCCGGCCACTATTCGCTATGAAAATATTTATAACCTTTTCATTGAAGGTGAATTTGACAAAGCCAAGCAGGAAAAAACAAAAGCCGATAAGGAACTGGGAAGTTCCTACTGGACACCTCAGCTACTCTATATCGAAGCGGTTTATTATACCCGAATAAAAGAAGATAGTGTTGCGATACTAAGATTGAAAGACATCATTCGACTCTTCCCGGCTTCTCCACTTGCAGAAAAGGCCGCTACCATGGCTGACGTTTTAAGTCGGCGAAAGGAAATTGAAGCTTACCTGAGCAATCTTTCAGTAGACCGTGGCATTGAGGATTTACAAGTAGGCGCAGATGTAGATAAAATGTCTCCATTAAAAGCCATTACTTCCAAAGCGAAGCAACCCACTGCCCCAACAGCACCGGTCAGTGGAACTCAACTCGAATTGAAATCCGTAATTGATAACCGGCTTGTCAGTACCGGTAAGGAAGCCAACTTACCTGTAACAAGTGCTCCGGTTAAAGCCCCCATCACCTCCAAACCCTTACAACTTGCTGCCGGTGTCTCCTCTGAAGGTTTTCAAAATAAATCGTATCGCTTTCACCCTGCGGATACTGCCTTTCTGGTACTGGTGCTGAATAAGGTAGATCCGATTTTTGTAAACGAAAGTCGCAATGCCTTCCTTCGCTACAATCAGATGCTATCCCTCAGAAAGCCAATCAGCATCCAGATTAAAAAACTGAATGATCCGATCAACCTTTTGCTATTTGGTCCTTTTACAAACGCTGATGAGGCGTTGGGATATATGGACCGGGTGCGGCCAATAACGGCATCCAGGATACTGCCCTGGCTTCCCGCCAATAAGTTCAGTTATAGCATGATCAGTCCGGCTAACCTAAACCTATTGCTGGCCACCCAAGACCTCGATGGCTATAATGGTTTCCTGAAAGAGATCTACCCGGATAAATTTTAGTGGTATGGTATTTGAGTTAAAAAGCGTTTAAATAATAAAAAGACAGATATTTGAGTGTGCAAAAAAATAAGGCAGTTATGACGAGGGCAGTAAAGTATTTCTGGAGGTTTTTCTTTGGTTGCTTTGGCCTCTTTGTTTTATTAATTATCATCATCCAACTGGGCTGGCTGGGTGCCATGCCTGATTTGCAGGATATTGAAAATCCCACGGCTTCCCTTGCCAGCCAGGTTTTTGCAGATGACGGAACTCCCATTGGGAAATATTATATCGAAGATCGTGTGATGACAGATTATCGTGATATCAGTCCCTACGCCATTCAGGCATTGGTAGCGACAGAAGACAAGCGTTTTTACAACCACAGTGGCATCGATCCTTTTTCATTGGGTAGGGCCTTGTTTTTCCTGGGAAGAGAAGGGGGAGCCAGCACCATTACGATGCAAACAGCCAAAAATCTCTTTACTGAAAACTGGAGTACGAAAAATTTCCTGCTGCGCAGCATTCAAAAACTAAAGGAGTCAATTATTGCCATTAAGCTGGAACGAAATTTTACCAAGGAAGAAATTCTTACTCTTTACTTGAACACAGTTGCCTTTGGTGACAATGTATATGGTATCCGCAACGCATCAAAAACATTTTTCAAGAAAGAACCCGACCGGATCAATATCGAAGAAGCCGCTGTTTTGATTGGCATGGTTAATGGTCCGGGTATCTACAACCCCCGAACCAATCCGAAACGCGCAAGGGCCCGCAGAAACTTAGTGCTGAATCGAATGGTGACCAAGCAATACCTCAATGCAGCTGATGCAGCTATATTGATGAAAAAACCTATTCAGCTCAATTATGAAAAACTAGATGAAAAAAATGGTCTGGGACCTTATTTTAGGATGATTCTCGGGGAAGAAATGAAAAAATGGTGTCGGGAGCATAAAAAGAATAATGGAGATAATTATGACCTGTATCGGGATGGCCTGAAAATATATACAACCATTAATCCAAGTATGCAGATATACGCGGAAGAAGCGGTGGCCAGGCACATGAATTACCTGCAAAAATTACTGAACAACCAGGAAAACATTAAAACCGGTTCCGTATGGAAAGGATATGACCATGTGTTGCAAGCTGCGATGAAGCAAAGTGAAAGATGGAAAAATCTAACCAAGGAAGGATTGGATGACGAGGAAATTAAAAAATCTTTTTTTGAGCCGGTAAATATGCGCGTTTTTGCCTGGAATACGGTTCGAGGAAAGGATACCCTCATGACGCCCTATGATTCGATCAAATACCATCGTCAGATGTTACAAACCGGTTTCATAGTGATGAATCCGATGGATGGACAAATCAAAGCCTGGGTGGGTGGAATCGATTATAAGACATTCAAGTATGATCATGCGAACCTGAATACCAAGAGGCAGGTGGGTTCTACCATGAAACCCCTGCTTTATAGCCTTGCTATTGAAGAAGCAGGCTTCACCCCTAATACGACCGTTTACGATAATCAGCAAAGTTTTGGCAGTTTCGGACTGGTGCCTGCTACTCCCAAAACTTGCACGGGGGCTGCCATGCCGATGGCATTGGCTTTGGCTAAATCAAGAAACTGCGCAACGGCATATATTCTCAAGCAACTCGATAACAATGGGAACAACGGTGCCCAGCGTTTGATTGATTTCCTTCGAAAATGTGATTTCCAATCAACTATACCACCCTACCCTTCCATCGGAATTGGTGCAGTAGAGTTATCCTTGTTTGAGATGATGCAGGGTTACAGCATTTTCCCGGGAAGAGGCTTCAGTGCCAAACCGATGTATATTACCCGAATTGAAGACAGGAATGGCAATGTGTTGGCGAATTTTGTTCCTGTTCGTAAGGAAGTAATCAGTGATGCTACTGCTTATTCTGTGATTAAAATGATGCAGGGAGTAATGACCAATGGAACAGGCGCAGGTATTTGGGGATATGATATGCCGGCCGGATTGGACATTGCAGGAAAAACGGGAACTACCAACGATAACAGCGATGCCTGGTTCATGGGTTATACGCCACAATTACTGGCAGGTGTATGGGTTGGTGCCGACGATCGTTTCGTACGATTCAACAAAGAAAGTAAAAATGGTGAGGGCGGACGAGCAGCTATGCCAATCTGGGCCTATTTTATGCGAAAAGCAGCCAGTGACCCTACCTGTGGCATAGATACAAAAATTACCTTCAATCGACCGGAGGATATCAATTCCGATATTCAGATCGACTATACCAATGGAAATGTTCCCATTATGAGCGGAGAAAGTGAAAGCGGAGGTGGAGTAACCGAAACGGGTTATGATGTTGGGAATACGGAAAAAATAGGTGCCGAGTCTGATACCAGTCTCCTGGGTAATCGCCCGAAAAATAATCCCCCGGCTGGTGAGCAACCTCCGGTAAAGCCGGTCGATAATAAACCACCGGGTAATCTGCCACCCAAACAGTCAACTCCCGCCCCAAAAAAGACGGGTGGTAATCAATAATTTTTTTATTCAGGCAGCAAATGTTTGCCGATGGGTATCTTATCAAACAGATCAACTTGTGTTGAAGTAATCGCAACCCATACTTGATCTTCCGATATCCTATATAAGCCGGGAAAGCCAGCTGGTTGGAAACAACCTGAACTTTTCCGGCTTTTTATATATTACCCCGCCAATTGATGTTCAGCGTTAGCTGATGAAACAGATTCCGCTGGTAAAATCCGGTAGCATAGATAAAGTGCATCTTTTTTAATTTGAGTGCCGTACCGAATGTAAAGCCGTTTAATCCGTTAATCTGGTTAAAAGCATTCAAATCCCGTCTCCGTTGAAAATGATATCCTGCCATGAGTTCAAGTTTTTCATGCGGATAAATTTGTAAACCAACGGTAAGACGGTTAACCAATTTTTCAAGGAAACCCACACCCAAATAGTCTATCTCTCCCTCTGCAGCCCGAAAGCTGGTATCATTGTATACTGTGTTGAATGTTTGTAAGCGCCCTGCTGTGATTGAAAATTGAAAAGGAGCATTGGCCAATCTTTTGGAGATACCGGCCTGCAGGTCAAAAGGCAGTTCTTCTTTGACTGCTCCCGCATAGGCAGACAATTGTGTCCCCATATTTTTTACCAACACGGAAGCCTGCCATCCGGCAGCAGAATCTATGTATGCGATCCCGACATCCATGGCGATACCGGAACTCCGGTAAAGTCCGAAATTGGAATGAATAAATTTGAGAGTTACTCCCCAGTTAAATTTCTCCCGATAGGTATTACTAATCATTCCCTGCAAAACAAAATCAACCGGTTTTAATGCACCCAGCACATTGCCGGCTGCATCTGTCTGGGTAATTGTGCCATAATCAAAATAGTTCAAGCCAATACCACTCATCAGAGATCGACCAGGAATTTGTGTAGCAGCAACCAGTGAATAATTTCGAATACCGGCCGGAAATGATTGAAAGGAGGAACTAATTTGACCATTATGAACTGACCGAAGGAGAGCGGGTTGCTGAAAGGCAAGGGAGACATCCTGAGAGAGGGATGAAATATTATTACCACCTAGTGCCCAGGCTCGCGCACCTACCGGTTGACGCAGGAATGAAAATACAGCATTTCCTCCCAGTGTCTGGGAATGAACCGAAAGACTGATAGTCATGAACAGGAAGGCAATGGATATACCCAAACGAATCCGCATGGCCCAAAACTAACGAAGAAATAGCAACTCCTCTGTAAGTTATAGCAAAGCCAGGTCAATCACCTGTTGCATGGTCTTCACATAGTGAAACTGCAAACCGGTAATAAAATCAGGATCGATTTCCTTGATATCTTTCTCGTTCTGGTTACACAGAATGATTTCTTTCAGACCGGCCCGCTTTGCTGCGAGGATTTTTTCCTTGATTCCACCCACCGGCAATACTTGTCCACGCAGGGTAATCTCACCGGTCATGGCCAGATAAGGCTTTACCTTTTTTCCGGTAAACGCGGAAACCAGGGAAGTTAGCATCGTAATTCCTGCACTGGGTCCATCCTTGGGAGTAGCCCCCTCGGGCACATGCAAGTGGATATTCTTTTTGGTAAACAAAGCGGGATCGATACCGAATTTTTTGGCATGGGCCTGAACATAAGTAAACGCTGTCGTAGCACTTTCTTTCATCACATTCCCCAGGTTACCTGTCAACTTCAATTCTCCTTTTCCGTCGCTGAGTAAAGATTCAATGAATAAAATATCCCCCCCTACATAGGTCCATGCGAGGCCAACCGCAACACCCGGTATGAGTGCTGTTTTATATATCTCATTGTTGTAGCGAACGGGACCTAATATTTTTTCGACATCAGCCAGATTTACGCTTGATTTGAGCTTACCCTTGGTAGCCAGTTCTTTGGCCTGGTAACGCATAATAGATGCCAGTTGACGATCGAGTTCGCGTACCCCACTTTCGCGGGTATAGTTCTCGATGATTTTTTCCAAAACAGGAGCACCCAGCTGAAAAGACACTTCTTTCAAACCATGGGCTTCTTTTTGTTTGGGTACCAGGTGACGCAGCGCTATTTCGATCTTCTCTTCGGTAGCATATCCACTGAGGTCGATTATTTCAAGCCGATCTCTCAGGGCAGGTTGTATTTGCTGGATATTATTGGCAGTAGCGATGAATAAAACTTTACTCAAATCATATTCCAGTTCCAGGTAGTTGTCATAGAAAGAATGGTTCTGCTCCGGATCAAGCACTTCCAAAAGAGCGGAGGAGGGATCTCCCCTAAAATCATTACCAATTTTATCGATTTCATCCAGTATCATCACCGGGTTTGAGGAATGACATTTACGGATGTTCTGAATGATTCTTCCGGGCATGGCGCCGATATAGGTTTTACGATGACCACGAATCTCACTTTCATCGTGGAGTCCGCCCAGACTCACGCGAACGTATTTTCTTCCAATGGCGTGGGCAATGGAGCGACCCAGGGAAGTTTTACCGATGCCGGGGGGGCCCAGGAAACATAAGATCGGACTCTTCATGTCACCTTTTAATTTCAAAACAGCCAGGTATTCCAGGATTCGGGTTTTGATCTTACTCATGCCATAATGATCCAAATCGAGCACCTCTGCGGCATGGTTCAGATCATAGTTATCGAGCGTATATTCTTCCCAGGGAAGGTCAAGCATGAGATCGAGGTGATTGTAAACGACTGAATAGTCGGGTGTAGAAGGATGCATCCGTTCTAACTTAGCCATACCATTCGAAAAGGCAATTTTAGCTGCTTCCGGCCATTTCTTTTGCTCGGCCTTTTTCTTCATATCCGCCAGTTCCCGATCATTGCTATCACCTCCCAACTCATCTTTGATACTCTTCAATTGCTGTTGCAAAAAATAATCACGCTGTTGCTTATCAATCTCTGTTCGGGTCTTACTGGTCACTTTATCCTTTAGTTCGGCGAATTGTAATTCCCGCTGTAATATTTTAATCAGTTGAACGGTTCTTTCTTCAATCTGATCCATTTCAAGCAGCTGTTGTTTTTCCTGCAACTCACTGTTCAGGTTACTGCTGACAAAATTGATGAGGAAGTAAGGGTTCTCGATGTTCTTAAGAACTATAGAAGCTTCTGTTGGAATATTGGGAGATAATTGAATAATCTGGGTAGCCAGGTCTTTGATGGTACTCACCTGTGCCCTGAACTCATCGGTGGTTGGTACACCACCCTCCGGTAACAGGGTGACTGCTCCTTTATAGAAATCTGTTCCCGGCACCAGATCACCCAGTGCGAAACGACGTTTTCCCTGAATAATGATGGTGGTTCCCCCATCGGGCATCTTGATTAATTTGGCAATTTTTGCAACCGTACCGATGCGACAGAGGTCTTCCGGTGCCGGATCTTCTACGGCCGGATCTTTTTGTGCCAGCACCCCAATGAGTTTTTCACCTTTATAGGCTTCATTGACTGCTAGAATGCTCTTGTCCCGGCCAACGGTGATGGGGAGCACTACTCCGGGAAATAATACGGTATTCCGCAAGGGAAGCAGGGGTAATACGTCGGGTACGACCAAATCTTTGTCTATGTCCAAATCCTCCTCTGAAATGGGGATGATCGGCATGAAATCTGATTCTTCTTCGGACTGGTTGAATTGTTGTTTAAAATCCATATATTCTG
>JBIIRN010000066.1:0-8999 GCA_044341525.1 Sediminibacterium sp.
AACTCCTGCTCAGTCGTCAATCTTCCCAAAGCACGGATGGTTAGATCAGTTTTATTACCATAAATTTTCCCCGGAGGCAATTCGACATTCTCACTATTCAATGCCGATCGAATATCATTGAAGGCAACGTTGAATGCATTCATCCGATCCGGCTGCAGCCACAGGCGCATCGAATATCGCTTTTGTCCGAAGATATTCACCGCACTCACATCATTGATGGTCTGAAACTGCTGCAGCAATACAGTTTCAGCATAATCGCTGAGTTCCATTAAACTTTTGGACTGACTCTGGACGGCGAGTACCAGAATAAAGTCACTGCTGGCATCTGATTTAGAGACAACGGGAGGTGCATCAATATCCTGAGGTAAACTACGGATGGCTTGTCCCACCTTATCTCTTACGTCACTGGCAGCGGCTTCCAGGTCAATCCCCAGGTTGAACTCAAGGGTGATGGAACTGCTTCCGAGCGAACTGGAGGAATTAATGGTCTTGATTCCAGGAATACCATTCAATTGCTTTTCCAGCGGCTCAGTTATCTGACTTTCAATAATATCAGCATTCGCACCGGTATAACTGGTACTCACTGAGATCACCGGAGGATCGATGGCCGGATAATCCCGCACAGCCAAAAATGAATAGCCCACCAACCCGAACAGAATCAGGGTGAGATTCATAACAGTGGCCAGCACGGGTCTTTTCAGTGATAACTCAGAAATATTCATACGCTAAAAAAGATACAGGGCAAGAAACCCCGCTCATCCGGAAAATTACTGTTTCAGTTGTTCTACTGTTTTTACTCCCCGTATTTTCACGGGTGATTTAGGTCGACAAAACAAAACACCCGACACCACTACACTATCTCCTTTTTTAACCCCGCTGAGAACCTCCACCATATCTTCTGTGCGGATACCTGTGGTTACATTGGTGAACATGGCCTTCCCATCTTTTATCAATACCACTTGTTTGCTTTTATCGTCGGGAATGATACTATTGGTGGGAACCAGAATACTGGGCTGGTCTTGCCGACGGGTGAGGTAAACTTTTACGAAAGACCCCGGATTCGGCCGGGCTCCCTGTAATACAGCCCGCACCCTTAGATTCCTGCTCACTGAATTAATCTGTGGCTCGGTAGCAGTAATCACCGCCCGATGACGATCGGCACTCGACAAATCGGTCTGCACCTGAACTTCCGCCCCTTTTCTGATCAATCGGGCATATTTTTCAGGAACCGTAAAATCGACTTTCATCTTATCTACCTGTTGCAAAGTGGCGATGACGGTTTGAGGTGATACAAAGGCACCCGGACTTACCTGACGAAGGCCGAGTAAGCCGGTAAAAGGAGCTTTGAGCACAGTTTTATCAATCAATGACTGGGTATAGACCAAATCTGCTTTCAGACTATTGACCTGATTGAGGGCCGCATCATAATCTGCCTGATTAATCCCCCCCACCGCAATGAGCTTGGCAATGCGGGCTTCCGTTTTTTGAGCCAGGTCTAGCTGTACTTTGGTCTTATTGATCTGCGCCTGCAAATCCGCATCATTGATGCGGGCAATCACCGTTCCCTGGTTCACTACCGTTCCCTCCGGAACTTGTAAAAAAGTTAGCCGCCCCTGCACTTCAGGCCTCAATTCCACCCATTCCTGGGCAACCACCGTACCATTGGCTTCCAACGTATTACTCAATACTTCAGGTGCTGCAATCAATACGTCAACAAATGCAGGAGATCCGCCGGGTTTACCACCCGATGTCTTCTCTTCCTTCTTACCCTTACAGGCAAGTAAGACAGACACCAGTAAAACGCTTATGTAAATTTTTTTCAATCCTTGGTGTTTTTGGGTGGCTAAAGATAGAAATTATTTACCAAGGAGTTAGCTGCAAAGGACAAGCGGACCTACCCATAATTAATTCGGTCAATAGCGACCTGTATTGTAATTTTAAGTTTCCCGCAAGATCCGTTAACTCCCTTCCCTTACCCATAAATCAACTCCATGTTAGCCCTTTCCTCTCAATTCCCCTTAAAAAGAGCTTTTATCACCGGCGCAGCTTCCGGACTGGGCAAGGCTTTTTGTCTGCACCTGGCAGCAGATGGCTGGACCATCGGCATGTCTGACAACAATGTGGTGGCGCTGGAAGCGGCAGCTGCAGAAATTAAAGCTGCAGGCGGAAATACCATTCTGCTTCCCCTGGATGTCGCCGATAAAGAACAATACCAGATCGTCGCTCAAAACTTCCTGACCCAGGCAGGTGGAATTGATCTCTTATTCAACAATGCAGGAGTAGGTGATGGAAGTGTTCTGGAAGATTACTCGCTGGAAAACTACGAGTGGATGACAGGCATCAACCAGATGGGGGTGCTTTATGGTTGCTATTATTTCGTGCCTGCCATGAAACAACAACGCTCCGGTCAAATCATCAATACGGCCAGTGCAGCAGCTTTCAGTTGTGCTCCTACTATGGCCGCCTACAACATGACCAAGGCCGCCGTTCTCGCCCTCAGTGAAACACTCTACGGAGAATTGATGGATCATAACATTCAGGTCTCCTGTATCATGCCGACTTATTTTAAAACCAATGTAATTCAGCATGCCCGCGGAGGAGAACTCGTAAAAAAAGCAACTGAACATTTTATCCAGCGGTCAGGATTGGAAGCCATTGATGTAGCAGCGGAAATTTTAGAGCGTGCGGGTAAAAAAGAGCTTTATATTATTTTACCTTCCGCTGCGCGGAAAATGTGGTGGATGAAAAGACTGTCACCGATGCGCTTCCGCCGAATGGTGAAAGAACAATTCATGGCATCCATGCAAAAGGTGAAAAAATACAGTAACCGCAGTTAAATAACTATTTAGTGTCATCAAACTATTTTATGTCGCTCAATTCAACTTTAGAATTAACAGGTAAAGTAGCCCTGATTACCGGTGCCAGCAAAGGAATCGGAGAAGCTATGGCCCGGTTATTTGCCGCAAAAGGAGCAACCGTTGTTATCAACTCACGCAAACAAGAAGAACTGGATCAAGTTGCTGAAAGTATCCGCGCTACCGGAACTGTCTGCACAGCCATCGCAGCCAATACCGGCAACATCGCTTCTTGCAAGGAAATGATAGAGCAAGTATTGCAGCAACATGGAAAAATTGATATCCTGGTCAACAATGCAGCCACCAACCCGGTATTCGGTCCCATTGCAGAAACCGAAGAATGGGCCTATGATAAAATCATGCAGGTAAATGTGAAAGCCCCATTGGAATTGAGCAAACTGGTCTACCCTATTATGAAAGCGAACGGCAGAGGAAGTATTATCAATGTGAGTTCTGTTGCCGGACTTATCTCAGATTATGGATTAGGACTTTATGCCATTTCGAAAGCTGCCCTCAATATGTTAACCAAAGTAACCGCCAAAGAATGGGGAAAGGATGGAATCAGGGTCAATGCAATTTGCCCGGGATGGATCAAAACCAAATTTTCCGAAGCTCGCTGGCAAGATGAAAAATGGGTGAAACAACTTGAAAAAACATTGCCGGCAGGAAGAATGGGTACGGTAGAAGAAATCGCAATGCTGGCCCTCTTCCTCGCATCCGATGCCTCCGGCTATTGCACCGGCGCTGTCTATATGGCTGATGGAGGATTAACCATTTAACTGTTGTTCGAAAAATCGTTACCGATATATTTATTACCTCATGGAAGAAATTTTTGTTACTGAACGCATCCGCACCCTGGTGCCGGCCATCCGCAATTTTGTAGAAACAGAACTCATCCCTCTGGAGTCGCAACACCGCGAGCGCGGCGGTAAAGCAACTGAAGCGCTGCTGCAACAAAAACGACAACTGGTAAAAGACCGCGGCTGGTGGAACCTGCACCTGCCGGAGAAAGAAGGTGGTATGGGACTAACCCTTTGTGAGTTTGCGCAGGTGAGCGAAGTGCTTTCACTCGCGCCCTACTATGGTCAATATACCTTTAATTGCCAGGCCCCCGATATTGGTAATACAGAACTGCTGATGCGTTTCGCTTCTGCGGAATTGCAGGAGCGATATTTACATCCGCTGTTGGAAGGAAGAATTCGCAGCTGTTTTTCGATGACCGAGCCGGCTATGCCGGGTTCCAATCCGGTACGGCTGGGAACAACTGCCGTAAGAGAAGGCGATACCTATGTAATCAATGGTACCAAATGGTTTACCACGGGCGCCGATGGAGCCACCTTCACCATTGTCATGGCAGTTACCAATCCGGGTGCTCCTCCCCACCAGCGTGCCAGTATGATTGTGGTACCTACTGATACCCCCGGTTATGTTCGCGTTAGAAACATACCCGTCTTCGGGGAAGCTGGAGAAGGCTGGGCCAGTCATTCAGAAATCAATTTTATCAATTGCCGGGTTCCCGTTTCTAATCTGATTGGGGAAGAAGGAATGGGATTCAGACTGGCTCAGGAAAGACTTGGCCCCGGTCGCATTCATCACTGCATGCGCTGGGTAGGCATTGCTGAAAAAGCCTTCGATCTGATGTGCCGCCGCGCCGCCAACAGAGAAATGGAAGAAGAGGTTTTGTTGGGACAAAAACAATTCATCCAGGGATTCATTGCGGAAAGCCGCGTAGAAATAGATGCATCCCGGCTACTGGTGCTGCGCACCGCCCACCACATCGATCTCCGGGGAGCTGCTCAATGCCGGGAAGAAATTTCAGGCATTAAATTTTTTGTCGCCAATATGTTTCTGAAAGTACTCGATCGGGCGATACAGGTGCATGGGGCTATGGGTCTCACCGATGATACGCTGCTGGCCAATCTTTATCAGCACGAAAGAGGAGCACGCATCTGGGATGGTGCTGATGAAGTGCACAAACAAAGTCTCGCCCTTCAGATCTTAAAACGCTACGGCTTAGATATCAAAAAGAAAAACAAACCTGCCTGACCTCAATGCCACTGCCCGATCTTCAGCAACACCTGCCTGCTTTACAGCATTGGATAGATGGGCAAGTACCCACCCTCGGAAAACTGCTGACGCTGGAACCCATCACTGGCGGCTTCTCCAATCTGACCTTCCGACTGACGAGTTCCAAAGGCACGCATATCCTTCGCATGCCTCCTCCGGGATCATCCGTTAAAACTGCTCATGACATGGGGAGGGAATTCCGGGTTTTGTCTGCCCTGCGCCCCCACTATCAGCTGGTACCTGAGCCACTGGGCTATTGTGAAGACAATAGTGTACTGGGCGCCCCCTTTTATATCATGGAAGCATTACAGGGAACAGTGCTGCGCCCGGGTATGGAAAGGGTTAAAAATATCTCTGCAGATCAATTTCACCATTTATCTCAACTCCTCTTCAGTAACCTGGCGAATTTGCATGCGATTGATATTGATACTACCCAACTCGCACAATTAGGAAAACCGGAAGGATATGTACAACGACAGGTTACCGGATGGACAGATAGATATTACAAATCTGAAACCGATGCGCTCATCGATATGAATGTATTGGCAGAATGGTTAGGAAAACAATCACCCCGCTCACAGAAAGCCACGCTTCTACACAACGATTATAAATACGATAATCTCTTGTTTGACTCGGAACAGCTATCAAAAATTACCGGTGTGCTGGACTGGGAAATGTCTACAGTCGGAGACCCGCTGATGGACCTGGGCGCAGCCCTGGCCTATTGGTTTGAAGCAGGAGATAACACAGCTTTCCGTACCTATAATATCAGCTGGCTACCGGGTAATCTCAGCCGACAGGAATGTGCAGACTGGTACGCAGAAAAAAGTGGGCGGAACCTACAAGACCTGCTATTTTACTATGTATTCGGACTATTCAAAAATGCGGTGATTGTGCAGCAGATTTATTATCGCTGGAAAAAAGGCCTACATCCCGACAACCGCTTTGCCTCATTAATTGAGTTGGTAAAACTACTCGGCCGCCACGGCGTAGAGACGCTGGATAAAAATAGAATCTCCTGATTAGTATCGCCGACGAAGTCCGCCCCGCCAGTTATACCGCTCTGAGCGATAACGTTCGTAATTTTTATTCACGAGATAGGCAAACTCCAGATCATTCAACCGAAGTATTGTTTCATAATCGGGTCGGTAACGTACCATAAAAGTATCCAGCTCAGGTGAGCTGAGTTTGGTAATCTTTCGAACAAAAGATTTGGTAAATCGGCTGTCAATGTATTTTTCCTGCTCCTGCATCAACAGTCGCCTTTGCAGGTACAACAAACTGTTGTTGCGTCGCACCCGAAACATGTTGATGATCTCATTCAGGTCAAACCCTGCAGTTAACCCCCCGGGATTATAATTAGGATTGGTACTCAATCTGAGGGTAGGTTTTTTAAAATCGAAGTACTTGGCATTCTCTTTCCGGTTTTGAATGGAATCAAACCGGTAATAACTATTTCGCACCACTACATCGGGCAGATCGAAGGCCCGCAGGTGGAGCATTACATTAAAATTCTCTGTATTGGAAATCGTATCCACCGGATATTTCATGGTCGTTTTTCCTATAAGCGTGAACCAGATAGAATCATTGGAAGATACCGTAATGGAATACTTTCCCATTGAGTCGGTGATGGTTCCTCTGCCGGAAGAACTAATCACTCCCACCGCTTCGAGGGGGCGCCGGGCTGACAAATCAAAGACGGTTCCGCTGATGGTTACCTGCTGGGCCAATAGCGGTATTGAAGAGATACTTCCTGCAAGCAGAACTACAATAAAAAAAAGTAAAGATGACCTCAAGAAAGGGGTTTGCATGTAATATTAACTAACAACCGAAAGCGCCAATCGTTTGGGATGCAAATTAACGAGGATTTTGCAGTTGAGCCGGCATCGAACTGCTAAAAATGGGTGGCAATAATATGGGGCAACATCTTTCGCCAGGTAGGCCAGTCATGGGTAATATCATGACCCCAGACACCCAGGTCATGCACTATGCCTTTCTGATGCAGAATGCCCGAAAATCGTTTCGAAGCCTCCGGATCTTCATACGCCCCACTACCCGTATAAATATGTATGTGCCGGCTATGCCGGATGTGATCCAGGTACCAGGAATCTTCCAGCCGGGGCAGGTAATGTTCGGGGCTATTATAATATACCTGCTCATCAAAAAAGCCGCGGGTATATTCCATGAGGTTATAGACTCCGCTCATACTGATGGTTCCCTGAATCAATTCAGGTCGTTTGAGAAAAAGGTTCATGGCATGCAGTGCGCCAAAAGAAGCACCACAACAATATACCGGCGTCTCCTCACTGGTTTGAGAACGAACATACGGGATGAGTTCCTGAAAAACATATTCATTGAACTGATTGTGCCGAATAGCTTTGTGCTCGGGCAGCATGGTATCATGCATCCAGCTTTCCTTATTAATACTATTGATGCTGAATACCTTCATCTTTCCGGCATCAATAAAAGGTGCCAGTGCATCAATCAGCTGAAATCTTTCATATTCAAGAAAATCGGCTGCGGCCGTGGGTATCAATACCAGCGCAAAACCATAATGTCCATAGGTAACTACCGGCATTTCTGCATCGAGGGCCGGACTGTACCAGGAAGTAATCGATCTGTCCATGCAATTGAGCGGCTGTCTGTAACAGCACTTGTTTATTGGTTTACTGCCGGGAATTTATTCAATGCAATTTTTGCGGATCTCTTTCCATAAATCCTGATAACACTGGGCCGCATAACTGCTGCGCGCAAAGGTCGCCAGCGGAGCCTGCTGAATACCCATCTTCTCTACATCACTGAGATAAGGAATATAGTTTTTAAAAAATACTTTGTCCTTATAAAACGCTGTCATCACCTCATGGTGCAGGTTCTTGCGATGATCGACCATGCTGAAGAAACATTTGATCTTCGAGGTATCGAGATCATTCGCCTGGAAATAATCCATTACGGTTTCATAAGAACGAATGGAAAGAGTGGTGGGAATATTCGGCATCAATACCCAGTCGGCAGCATGAAAAATTGTTTCATGGAGCAAAGAGATACCGGGCGGACTATCCAAAAAAATCACATCGTATTTTTTCTGTAAGGGAGATAAGAGCTGAGCGATTTTTTTTCTGGACTGCTTCATCTCGTGTAACAAGACATCGGCATGTCTCGCAGAAAGATCTGCAGGAATTACATCCAGGTGCTCATAAGGAGTTGCCTGAATGGCATGCATCAGTTCAAACTCACTGCTGAGTATCTTTTTGGATTCATTTTTCACGCTGGCCTGGGCGCCGAGATAAAAAGAAGAAGAACCCTGCGGGTCAAGGTCCCATATCAATGTTTTATATCCCTGCTGGGCACTCAGGTAGGCCAGGTTGATGGTGGCGGCCGTTTTACCCACCCCGCCTTTGAGGTTATACAATGCAATCGTTACCATGCTTCAAAATACGAATTTTTTTACAAGTGAGGTGTTACCCAATCACAGCAATCCGCCCATCAGCAGGCACCCTACCACAATCCAGGGGGGCTGAACCCGGCGGCTTTGCAGCAAAAAAACTGTAAATAATACGATCCCCAAATCGGCAAAAGCCAGGGGAACTCCCTGCAAAAGTGGATACCAGAAGGTATCGGTAATCAGGTAACAGGTAGATCCGGCCATGATTCCCACTACGGCAGCGTGAATACCCTCAAGAGAACGATAAATGACCGCGTACTTTTTCAGGTATTGCCAGACAGGAAAAAAGAAAAGTACGAGCAGGGCACTGGGCAGAAAAATAGCGACGGCACCAATGACTATGCCCGCAGCCTGCGCTGCCGGCCCCTCCGAACGCATTACCATGCCCCCGGTAAATGCGCCTATCGAAAAGACCGGGCCGGGTATCGCCCTTACTACCCCCGATGCAGTTAAAAAATGCTCCTGATCAATACGCAAGACATCGCGTTTCCGGTTCTGTATATGTCTGGTTTCAGGGCGTGTCACATATTGCTCATACATCAATGGTATTAAAACATCCCCCCCACCAAAAACCAGACTGCCAAAACGATAGGCATTTTCAAAAAGGTTGAAAGCGCGTCGGTTCTTCCAGTTAT